>DASUNJ010000711.1:0-2707 GCA_036277235.1 Thermoanaerobaculia bacterium
CTGATTGGGAACGCCGGGCCGCTCGCAAATCAGTGGAGGGGATGGGCTGACGGGAGCGGGCGGTCGATTTCTACGCCGATCTTCCAGACCCTCTGAATGGCCCGTGTGGCCTTGATGTCGGCCGTCGGATCACCCGCGACGAGCACGAGGTCGGCGCGCAAGCCCGGCGCGATCCGGCCACGGTCCGCGAGACCGTACGCCGCGGCAGCTTTCGAGGTCGCCCCCTGGAGCACGTCGACAGGATCGATCCCCGCCTGCACCAGAAGCTCGAAATCGCGATGGATGCTGATGCCGTGGGTCGCCTGGTCCGTACCTGCGAGGACCGGGATCCCGGCCTCGTGCAGGAGGCGGGCGTTCTCCATCGCGATCGCCAGGTTCTGCGGCGTCATGCTGGTCGGAGGAGCCGGGGTGAGCAGCCACCCCTTTTCCTGATCGGTCAGATACGGCCCGATGTTCGGATCGGCGATCAGCGAAGCGCCGCCGTCGGTCGTGACGAAAGACTCTTCAGCCGACAGCGTCCCGACCATGAAGATCCCGCGATCGACCGCAAGCTGGACGAACGCGGGATCGACGATCTCGTCGACGAAGCTGTGGACCAGCGCGTCGACTCCGTCTTCGATCAGGTATCCCGCGAGCTCCTTCTTCGTGACGTGGGCCACGGCCAGCATGCCATGGTTGTGAGCGGACTGCGTCAGCGCCTGAATGGTCGCCCGGGTGAGGATCGGCATGGGGAACCCGTTCAGGTGGCCGTCCTCCATCATGATCTTGAGGTGGTTGGCGCCGGCCCTGGCAAGGTCCGCGATGAACGGCTCGGCTTCCCAGGGGTTGCTCAGCGTCGGACGTTCGATCTTGCGCGGCGTGAAGTTGTAGGGATAGCCCTCCTCCACGGTGGCCGGATTGATCGCGCTGAAGTGATCGGCGCGATAGGGAGCGCCGTTGCGCTCCTGCTCGCGGCGCGTGCTGGCGGCGAAGTGGGGCGACGACCACATGTCCATCTCGGTGGTCACGCCGAACACGATCGCCCGCTCCAGCTCCTCGCGGCTCCAGGCGTGGGCATGGCCGTCGATGAACCCGGGGAGCAGGGTCGAGCCTGTCGCATCGATCACAGGGATCCCCGCGGGGGGCACGACATCCGTGCCCACGGCGGAGATCTGGCCACCGATCACGACAACCGTGGCACCGGAAATCACTTGGGTACCGTCGAACACGCGGGCACCAGTGATCGCGAAGGAATCGGAAACGGTAGGAGGAGCCGCCACGGCGGCGATGGGTATGAAGCTGACGAGCGCTGCTAAGAGAAAGCGAAGAGTAGATCGCATGAGTAGCATCCTTTTCTTGTTGACGTTCAAGGCGGCATTTCATGGCCGCTGCTCAGGGATACGTCAACGGGATGCCGGAAGCGCCAGGCCTCGAGCCGGGCAGCTTCGCTGATGTCCGCCGCGAGCTTGCTTGGAAGCGAATGCGCGCCCGCAGCCCTGACAGAGGAACGGGTCGGAGCTGCTGCCCGGCAGCTGGCTGGCCACCGCGGCCAGAATGCAGCCGGTGGCGGTCAGCCCATGGGCGAGCGCCGCCAGGAGCGCCCAGGCCAGGCGAAGTCCAGGGGCACTCACAACCTCGTGCAGCTCCATCCCGGCGGATGCGCTGAGGACGAGCACCCAGGTGATGCCCAGGGCGATCCGCCATCGAGGCGCGGTGAGAGCCGCGTGAGCGAGGTAGGTGACGCCGCCCGTGAGAACGACCGCCATCGCCACGGCGGCTACGACCAACAAGAGCTGCTCGGTATCAGGTGAGACGGGTCGGCGACCAGCGGCCAACGTTGTGAGGACGAGCCGGCATGCCTGAAAGAGGAATGCGGCTCCCACGAGGACATAGCCGAAACGGAAGGAGGGTGCAGGCGTGTTGCCCATGGACACCATTATTCTACTTGTAAGTAGATAAAAGCAACCGTGTCCCACGGTACCGAGGGTAGGGCTCAGACCCTCACGCAGATCTTCCCGAAATGCCCCCCCGCCGCCATCAGCTCGAACGCGGCGCGGGAGTCCTCCAGCGGGAAGACCCGATCGACCACCGGGCGGAGGCCGTGGACCGCGATCGCCCGGTTCATGGCTTCGAAGCTCTCGCGGTGACCTACGAAGATGCCCAGCATGCGGATGTGCTGCATGAAGATCAGGGTCAGGCGGACCTGGGCATCGATGCCGGCCAGGTTGCCAATCAAACTGATCGATCCGCCGAAACGGACCGCCCGCAGCGACTGATCCAGGGTGCCCGCGCCGCCCACCTCGACCACGAGATCGACTCCCAATCCCCCGGTCAGCTCCTTGGCCCGGGCCCCCCAGTCCGGCGTCTCGCGGTAGTTGATTCCCTCGGCGGCTCCCATTTCCCGCACCCGGACGAGCTTCTGATCGCTGCTGGAGGTGGCGATCACCCGGGCTCCGAGAGCCTTTGCAAACTGAAGGGCGAAAAGGGAGACGCCGCCGGTCCCCTGGACCAGCACCGTGTCTCCCGCCTTGACCCCGCCGGCCATCAGCGCGTTCCAGGCGGTGACGGCGGCGCAGGGCAGGCTCGCCGCCTCCTCGTCCGTGAGATGGTCCGGGACCTTCACGAGCCCCTCCTGGTCCACCGTCATCAGCTCGGCCAGCGTTCCATCCAGCGGACCTCCGAGCGTGGAGCGCGCCTTCTCGCGGGTCGGCTCGCCGGCGCGCCACAG
>DASUNJ010000712.1:0-2094 GCA_036277235.1 Thermoanaerobaculia bacterium
ACGAAGGCTGGCCCGAATGGCTTGTCGCGCTCGGCAGGCTCATGGCTCCCAGCTTCGATCCTGGCCAGTTCGCCTCCCCCGAACATCTCCGCCTCGCGCTTCGCCCGCTCGCGGAAGAGCTGCTGGAGTTCTATGCGCGCGAGACGGCTCGTATCGAGGCCGCGCTTCCACCCGAAAGGTCGCTGGTGATTCCCACCGATGGCCTTGCTACGCACCTCGATACCCTCGCGGCGTTCGCCGGGCTGCCGAGGTCAGCTTTGAACACGGCGGGATCCCACGCAAACCGCGGCCGCAGCAAGATCCCACTCGTGGCCGCGCTGCCGGACCTACCTCGTCTCCTGGAGCGGAACGGGTTGGGGGCGGCTTGAGGCTCACCGTCCGCACTAGCGACGAGCTCGCTTGGCTTGTATGGGGCTGCCCGTGGCGGCGCTGAAGCCACTCGGCGGTTCGGGCTAACCAAATGTAAGGTTGAGGTCTACTCCGACCGTCGCCGTTCACTCCCACAAGAGCACCGAAGGGAGCAGATCGGGACGGGCCATGCGCAGCAGCTCGTAGCCGATGCCGGCCGTGCCCTGGAAGAAGCTCGGGTTGTCCACCTGCTTGGGCAGCATCGGGTGCAAGACGAAGCCATCAGTGCGCTCCGCCCTGCAGACCACCCGCCAGGCGTGCTCTCGTGCTGCCTCCTCCAGTTCCGGGCGCGAGAGTCGCCGTCCCGATGCCAGCAGCACCTCGGCCCTGCCCATGTTGCCGCAGCAGGGATTATCCACGCCCTGCACACCGAACTCCAGCGTCGCCTGCAGGCTCAGCTCGATGTCCGTGTGCACCTGTTCGGTGTCCAGAACCGCTAGACCGCCAAGGCGCGCCAACCCGATGCCTGGGGCACCGCGGCACCACTGCCACTTGTAGACTGGCTCGCCTGGCCTCGCGAAGTCGACCCAGTTGCGGTCCTCCGGCGAGTACAGGGTGTCCTCGTATGCTATGGCCTCTTTCGCCGTCTCGAGGAGCCGCGCGTCACGCGTGTGCTCGTACAGCCTCAGCAGGGCATATACGATGCCCGCGGTGCCGTGCGAATAACCCGTGGTCCGCGGCCCTTCGCCAGTCACCCACGCGCGATGGCCGGTCTCGTTCTCCGTTCGCGTTTCGAGCAGGTGCTCGCCGCAGGCAATAGCCCGTTCCAAGATCTCCCTGTCGGGAACCGCCTCGTAGAGCGCTGTGAGACCCAGTATGGTGCCGGCCGCCCCCCCGATGACGTCCAGGTCCTGGTCCGAGGCGATCCGCTCTTCAGTGATGAGCAGGGCGATCCGGCGCGCCTCCTCGAGCAAATCCGGCTCGTCCAGAAGGCGGCTGACGCGGAGCAGGGAGTACGCGACCGAACCGAGGCCCGAGGCCCCACCGATACCCATCGTCTCAGCGAGGCGGTCCGGGCGGCGGTCGAGCATGCTTTGCAGCGGGCTGACGGCAGCCAGCGCCAGCTCGCCGTAGCCGGACCCCGGGGCGAACCGCTCGGCGGCCGCGAGGAACACTGCGACGCCGCAAGTCCCGCCGTATAGATCGTAGTCCATGGGCTGCAGTTGGTAGCGCTCCGCCTGGACCAGGTACTGCGGCGCGATCCACGCCGCGCTACCGTCCTCGGCCCGGATGGCACGCGACCGGATCGCCTCCGCCACCTCGAGCGCCGAAGCGACGAACGCCTTGTCAGAAGGTGGTCCGACCGTACTGTCATCTTCCTCCGTGGACGTCACCGGGCGCGAGGCTGTAGTCTCGCGTGCCAGGTGGGCGTACATCGAGCCTTCGATAAACGCTACCTGCTGTTCGAGGTCGTCGTCATCGAGCCCCTCGAGCACGCTCAGTACGAGGTCGAAGCTCGGCTCATGAAAGCACCCTTCGATCTCCTCGCCGGGTGAGACGATCAAGGCGTCGCTGCTGGCCCGGGCGGTGAAGAACGGGATGTCACACTCTTCCATCGCCCGGCGCTCGGCCGCGAACACAGGCCAGAACAGCGGTTTCTCGTCCGGCTGGTCCACCAGGTCACGGGGCGGCACCTGGGCGCGCCCGAGCTGCTCTAGTTGGATGCTCCGATCCGCCCCGTCGCGC
>DASUNJ010000713.1:0-6988 GCA_036277235.1 Thermoanaerobaculia bacterium
TCGAGGAATTCAAGCGCACGCTTCCTTTGCTCGACAGGCCGGAGAAGGTCGTGCGCATCGACGTTGCAAACATCGATCCGACACGGTTCAACGTCGTCGACGTCGGTGTGAAGGTCCCGGTTTTCAAGCTGTGCACCAAGATCGTCCCGAGCTACAAGAAGGCGAAGGAGATCTTCGACTACTGCGCGCAGCAGTCGTGCCATCTGCCCGGGCCGACGACGGAGTCGCCCTGCATCCCGTTCCAGTACGTGCGCGACGGATGCTATGCACGCGCTCACAAGATGCGGAAGATCATCACCGAGAAGTACGGCTACTGCTGCGAAAAGGTGTTCAGCTTCGCCACCGAGAACGACGACGAGCTCGCGGTGCAGGCCAACAAGTGGGGCGGATGCTGCGTCACCTGGTGGTACCACGTCGCGCCGCTGATCCGGGTCCAGATCAAGATCCTCAACATCAATTTCACGCTCGCCCTGGTCATCGATCCGAGCATGTTCGACAAGCCCGTGCTGCTGAGCTCCTGGCTGATGGCCCAGGAGAACGCGGCGTGCTCGGCCAACGCGCACGTGTCCACGTACTCGATCCAGCCCGGGTCTGCGTACACGCCGATGTTCACGACCGATCCGGCGTACACGCATACGAACCAGACGCTGATCGACTATGAGAACCTCACGACCTGCTAGGCTGTAGGCCGTGGGAGATCCTGTCTATCGGGAGATGACGGTCGCGAGCATCCGGGAGCGGGCGGAGTCCGTCAAGGTGGCGTTCCTGGAATCGGCCCGCTTCTACGAGCTGCCGATGTCACATCCCGGCTTCGACAGGATTCTGGTCCAGCTACGGGAGGCCAAGGAGCAGGGACGCGCCCTGAAGATCCGACTCCCGTCGCTGGACAGCGGCGTCATCGAGGACGTCGAAGCCCTTTAGCCAGCTCAGGCTGTGATCGGGGGAGGCAACGTTCCCTTCCTGATCGCGGACGATCCCATCCCGGGTTGCAACACTACGATCCCGAGGGGGAACGCTGGCATTCTGAAGGGAGAGTCTCCCATCCCGGTGGGGAAGGCCCCCATCCGAATGCGGCCCTCTCCTCGCGATGTGCGATGCCCCCATCCAGATGGGGGAGATCGCCATCCGGATGCGAGACCCTCAAATCCGGATGGCGACGACCGCCATCCAGATGGCGAAGGCTCCCAGATGGATGGGCGAGACTCCCATCCGGATGGCAGTGTTGCCCATGCAGGTTTGTGGCGCTGCGATCCGCTCTGTGTCACGCCCATCTGGATGGCTGGGTTTCCCACCGAGATCGCCGTGCTGCCCTCGCTCCCCACGACCGCATCGTCGCTGTCGAAAGCGGGCCACTGCTGTCCCGGATAGAGGAGGCCCGCTTCGAGTTGGCCATCCCGGATCGCCTCGACACCGATACAAAGCCGGTGCTAAACTCGGCGTGGCTCCTCGCTGGAGGAGACGAGGCCAGGTCACCCGATGCCGGAAGGAGAAAGAGGCGAGGACCATGTCTAAGAGCTCACAGCATGTCGTTCCGCATCCCGACGGGGGCTGGAGCGTGAAGAAGGGTGGATCGATCCAGGCCACCAAGCGATTCGAGACCCAGAAGGAAGCCATCAACTACGGGCGCAAGATCAGTAAGGCTCAGGGCTCTGAATTCTACGTACATGGGCGCGACGGGATGATCCGTAGTAAGGATTCCTATGGGAACGACCCTAACCCTCCGAAAGATAAAAGGTGAGCAGCGCTGCACTTGATGGTGCAATCGATGGCTATGAGTCGAATGTCTTTGTCAACTGCCCCTTCGACGGCAAGTATCTGTCCCTCCTTCGGCCCCTCCTTTTTACCATTGCATACATAGGCTATCGCCCCAGAATAGCCGCTGAGCGGTCAGATTCCGGAGAGAACCGGCTCGACAAGATTTGCGAGCTGATCCGGCATTCCAGATTCAGTATCCATGATCTTTCCCGATTGAAGGCGGCTCGAGCCCGTGAGTTCTATCGCATGAACATGCCGTTCGAACTTGGCATCGACTATGGGTCGCGCCAACATGGGCCAGAATTCATGAGGGATAAGAGATGCCTGATCCTGGAGAAGGAGCAGCACGATTTCAAGAAGGCCTTATCCGACTTGTCCGGGGTCGATATCAAGAACCATGGTGATCAACCCGAAGAGGTCGTCCGAGCTGTCCGCGATTGGTTTTACGAAACGGTAGGCCTTCGCGATGTTCCTTACCCCAAAGTCATCTGGTTCCGATTCGCCGACTTCACGACAAGCCTATTCGAGGAGAGGCTCGCGGAAGGTATCCCGGAGGATGACGTCAAGGAGGACATTGCAAGGATGCCAATACCGGAGTACTTGAACTGCGTAGCGGGTTGGGTCGCAAGCCCGAAAGGCGCATCCTAAACCGCCCGGATAGATTCAAGTACCCCTTCTACCTGCTCTCGGGCGACACCAGGAAACCACTCGAGGAACTCATCCAGTCTGGCGCCGGACGCTCGACATCGGGGCATTGAGACCAGTCCAACATCATCTGTATATCTTACGACGAGCCCAGCTCCCCAGTCAGCAACGCATTGACCAGCTTGGGGTTGGGCTTGCCGCCCCCCTGTGCCCCCTGCTTCATCACCTGCGCGACGAGGAAGCCGAGGACGCCGGTCTGGCCGGAGCGGTAGCGCTCGACTTCCTTGGGATGCGCGGCGATTACGCCCTGGATGACGGGCAGAAGCTGGGGACGCAGCTGCTCGAGCAGCTCCAGCTCCTCGGGTGAGAGCGGCTCGGGAGCCTTCTCCGTTGCCCCCTTTGGGACCTTCTCTTTCTTCGGCTCGGGCGGCTTCTGCGGAGCGGGGGCGGATGCCGACTTCTGCGCTTCCGGCGCCCAGGAGTCCCGGAGCGGGACGATGCGGTTGAAGACGAGACGGTCGGGCTTTGAATCGACTGGATCGCGGAAGAAGTAGCCCTGCCGCTCGAACTGCAGCCGCTCTCCAAGCGCCGGGTCCGCCGCCGCCGGCTCCAGGCGGCTGTCCGTGAGCGTTTCGAGGGAGTTGGGATTGAGGGTGGCGTCGATGCCCCCTTCTTCCAGGTCCGGGCGCTCGACCTTGAAGAGGCGGTCGTAGACCCGCACCTCGACCGGCACCGAGTGGTCCGCGGAAACCCAGTGCAAAGTGCCGGGCACCTTGCGGCCGTCCGGAGCCGAGCCGCCGCGGGTGGCGGGGTCGTAGGTGCAGCGGACCTCGACGACCTCGCCGGTCGCCGGATCCTTGACCGCGCTCTCGCAGCGGATGATGTAGGCGTAGCGCAGCCGCACCTCGCGGCCGGGGGAGAGCCGGTGGAATCCCTTCGGCGGGTCCTCCGCGAAGTCGTCGCGCTCGATGCAGAGGACGCGCGAGAAGGGCACCTTGCGCTCCCCCTCCTTGGGCACGTCGCGCGGATAGAAGGGCGCGTCCAACTCCTCGACCTGACCCTCGGGGTAGTTCTCGATCACCAGCTTCAGAGGCCGCAGCACGCAGAGCACGCGCGGGACCTGGGGGTTCAAGTCCTCCCGCTGGCAGTGCTCCAGGAAGGTGACGTCCACCGTGCTGTTCGCCCTGGCGACGCCGACCCGGTCGCAGAGGTCGCGGATCGCCGCGGGGGTGAAGCCGCGGCGGCGCAGGCCGGCGAGGGTGGGCAGGCGGGGATCGTCCCAGCCCGAAACGAGCTTGCGCGTGACGAGATCCAGGAGCTTGCGCTTGCTCATCACCGTGTAGCTGAGGTTCAGGCGCGCGAACTCGGTCTGCCGCGGCGGCTCGGGGAAGGGCAGGCTATCTACCAGCCAGTCGTAGATGTCCCGGTTGTTCTCGAACTCCAGGGTGCAGAGCGAGTGGGTGATGCCTTCGATCGCGTCCGAGAGCGGGTGGGCGAAGTCGTAAAACGGGTAGATGCACCAGGCGTCGCCGCGGTGGTAGTGGGTGGCGTGCTTGATGCGGTAGAAGAGCGGGTCGCGCATCTTCATGTTGGCCGCGGACATGTCGATCTTGCCGCGCAGCACATGGGCGCCGTCCGGGAACTCGCCGGCCCGCATGCGGGCGAAGAGGTCGAGGTTCTCCTCGACGGAACGGTCACGATACGGACTGTTCCGCCCGGGCTCGGTGACTGTGCCCCGGTATTCGCGGATCTCGTCCTCGTTCAGGCTGTCCACGTAGGCTTTGCCCATGCGGATCAGCTCGACTGCGAAGTCGTAGAGCTGCTCGAAATAGTCCGACGCGTGGTAAAAGTGCTCGCCCCAGTCGAAGCCCAGCCAGCGCACGTGCTCCTGGATCGCGTCGACGTACTCCTGCTCCTCGGTCTCGGGGTTGGTGTCGTCGAGCCGGAGGTGGCATCTCCCGCCGTTCTCCAACGCCAAGCCGAAGTTAAGGCAGATCGACTTGGCGTGGCCGATGTGGGGGTAGCCGTTCGGCTCCGGAGGGAAACGGGTGACCACCCGGCCGCCGTACTTGCCGGCGGCGCGGTCCTGGGCAACCTTTTCGCGGATGAAGTCGCGTCCGGGTGTGGTGGGGGCGGTGTCGGTCATTGCAGCGGTCCTCTTGGAACCCTGAAAGATAGCATGGACCCTCACCCCCTGGCCCCCTCTCCCACCCGCACTCACACCCGCCCGGGAGAGGGGGAAACCGGATCTCAATCTTTTGGGTGGGGGCGCCCCTCTCCCGGGGGACGGGAGTGCGGATGGGAGAGGGGACGGGGGTGAGGGTCAGCAACTTTCCGCAGGCTCCTCCGTACAGAAGCCATCGTCATGACGAGGAGGTCTGTCTGATGCTGAAATGTTGTGGCCTGGGTCTCCTGGCAACCGTTCTGCTCCTCAGCTCGGGCCTGATATCGGCCGCTGGGGCCGATCCGTCGAAAGGGGCTGACTGGCCGCAGTTCCGCGGCCCGCAGCAGAACGGGGTCTCGACGGAGAAGGGATTGCTCCGGAGCTGGCCGGAGAGCGGTCCGAAAGTCCTCTGGAAGAAGCCGATCGGTAGCGGGTTCTCCAGCTTGACCGCGATCGGCGACGCCCTCTACACCATGGCGGTCGAGGGGGAGAGCGAAATGGCCTATCGCCTGCGCGAGTCGGACGGCGAGGTGGTCTGGCGCGTCCCCATCGGTCCCGTTTTCCCCGAAATGTTTGGCAACGGTCCGCGCTCGACGCCGATGGTGGAGGGGGACGTGGTCTACATGCTCTCCGCCACGGGGCGCCTGCACGCCCTGAAGACCAAGGACGGCGCGCGGCTCTGGGAGCTGGACCTGGTCAAGGAGCTGGGCAGTACCACGCCCAATCGCGGGTTCTCCCAATCGCCGCTCGTGGATGGCGACCTCCTGGTTCTGGAGGCGGGCGGCAAGGAGGGGAAGGCGGTCGTGGGCCTGGACAAGAAGACCGGGAAGATCCTCTGGTCCGCCCTGGACGGCAAGCCGGGCTATGTGACGCCCCTGGCCGTGACCATCGACGGAGTCCGGCAGTACGTGTTCGTCCGGACGATCGAGGGCGACATCGTCTCCTTCCTTCCGGACGGCAAGGTGTACTGGAAGCACCCCTGGAAGCCCGGAGCCATCGCCTCCCCCCTGTTCCTCGCGCCGAACCGGATCTTCACGTCGGCGTCGGAGGACGTGGGCGCCGTCCTGCTGGAAATCGGCAAAGGGGAAGACGGCAAGGCGACCGTCCGGGAAGTCTGGAACAACCGGCTGATGAAGAACCACTTCAGCTCCTCGGTGCTCTACGAGGGGCACATCTACGGCTTCGACAACGCGAGCCTGAAGTGCATCGTGGCCGAGACGGGGGAGCAGAAGTGGGTCCAGCGCGGCTATGGCAAGGGTTCGCTGATCCTGGCGGATGGCCTGCTTTACATCCTCGGCGACCAGGGGCAGCTCGTCCTCGCCGAGGCCACGCCCGCGGGCTTTCAGGAGAAGGGGAAGATCAAGGTGATGGAGGGCAAGACGTGGACCGCTCCCGTGCTTTCCTATGGCCGGCTCTATCTGCGGGACGAGGACGAGATGATCGTCCTCGACGTGCGCACCCCGTCCGCGGCAAAGGGGATGCAATGATCGGCCGGCTCTTCCTGGTCCTCTCCCTGCTCGCTCCGGTGGCCGGAGCCCAGACTCTCGACGAGCTGCTCGCCAAGCACGCCGCCGCTCATGGCGGCCTGGAAAAGTGGCGCGTGGTCAATTCGCTGACCGTCACCGGCACCGAGGTCATCTTCAGCGACTCCGTCCCCTTCGTCTACGAGTGGAAGCGGCCCGACTCGTCCCGTTTCGAGCATTCGATCCTCGGAAAGAAGGTCACGGTCGCCCACAACGGCTCGGCCACCCGGTGGATCAATCCCATCCTCGGGATCGAGCAGCCGGCGGACGTCCCCGAGGCCGACGCCGCGCTCGCCCGGCGGGCCTTCGAGCTCGAGAGTCCCCTTGTCGACGCGGCCGCCAAGGGCAACAAGGTGGAGCTCCTCGGCAAGGACGAGGTCGACGGCCAGCCCGCCTTGAAGCTCAAGGTGACGCGGAAGGACGGGGCCGTGGAGACGTGGTATCTCGACCCTTCCACCCATCTCGAGCTGGCGCGCTTCGACCGCACGCTCGACCTGCCCGAGGCCCAGGACCGCTGGACGTACTACTCGGATTTCCGCGCGGTGGAAGGGCTGGTGATCCCTCACCGCCAGGATCAGGAGTACTCCATCCGCCACGTCTCGTTCACGATCGAGAAGGTGCAGGTCAATCCGGAGATCGAGGCCGGGCGGTTCGAGATGAACGCTTCGAAATGACGCTTCGAGATGAGATAGGCCGCCCGGCCCCCATTTTACTAGGGCGCCCAGCAGACGTCGTCCCAGAAGGTCGCCGGCGGCATCTGGCACAGACCGGTGTAGACGGTGTAGGTGGAGCCGAAGAAGCTGCACTGCTGGTGTGGGGTCAACGAGAGGACCGTGCCGCCCGGGTTCTCGCAGTCGTAGTAGAAGTTCAGGCAGTTGTAGTCCGGGCAGGGTTCGATCAT
>DASUNJ010000714.1:0-5428 GCA_036277235.1 Thermoanaerobaculia bacterium
CGGACAGGCTGGAGCGGCTGCACCGCAACGTCCTCGTCGGTGGACGCCACCTGGCACTCCCCATCGAAGAGTACGACCGGCTCGACACCTGGGGAGATGCGAACAACGCCTGGATCCGGGTCGCTCAGGAAATCGGAGGCCAGGCGGTGCTCGACGGCCTAGCCCGCGCCAACCTCTCCACGGCGGATGTTGACGCCCTCATCTTCGTCACGGTCACGGGCGTGGCCACCCCGTCGATCGATGCCCGGCTCATGAACCAGCTCGGCCTGCCGCCGCGGGTAAAGAGGATGCCCATCTTCGGGCTCGGTTGCGTGGCCGGCGCGGCCGGGATCGCCCGGGCGGCTGACTACGTCCGCGCTTTCCCGGACCAGGTGGCGGTTCTCCTCTCGGTCGAGCTCTGCTCCCTGACGCTCCAGGCCGAGGACCTCTCCATCCCGAACCTGATCGCCTCGGGCCTCTTCGGCGACGGCGCCGCTGCCGCCCTGATCGTGGGGGACGACCGTCCGGCCGACGGTCCCGAGATCGTCGCAACCCGCTCCATCTTCTACCCCGACTCGGAGCGGGTCATGGGCTGGGACATCTCCCAGGATGGCTTCAAGATCGTCCTCTCGTCCGAAGTGCCGGATGTGGTGCGCCAGTTCCTGCGGCGCGACGTGGACGCCTTTCTGGCCGACCAGGGCCTGACCCGCGCCGACATTTCCTCCTGGGTCTGCCACCCCGGTGGCCCCAAGGTGCTGGAGGCGATGCAGGAGTCGCTGGAGCTCCCCGAGGGCGCGCTCGACGTGACCTGGCGCTGTCTGCAGGAGGTCGGCAATCTCTCCTCCACCTCTGTCCTGCTGGTCCTGGCCGAGACCCTGGAGAACCATCGCCCCGAACCCGGAAGCTGGGGCATGATCACGGCCATGGGCCCCGGCTTCTGCTCGGAGCTGGTGCTGCTCCGCTGGTGAATCGCGCGAACGGGTGTATCCTACGGCTTGAGGGTTGCGTCATGATAAGCCGAAAAAACTCCTTTCGGCTCCTCTATGGGGGCTTGTCCCCGGAGGAGAAGCCGCGTTACTCGATCGCGCGGGCGGCGCATTATCTGCACATCTCCCCCTCTACGCTCCGTTCCTGGGTGCGAGGACGCGACTATCCGGTGAAAGGTGGTGTGGAGCACTGGCGTCCGCTGATCAAGGCTGCGGACCTGCTGTCTTTCAACAATCTGATCGAGTCATACGTTCTGCGCGCCTTGCGCGTGGACCACAAGATGAAGATGCCAGCTGTTCGAGAGGCCTTGGACTATGCGCAGCGGGAGTTCGGGATTTCCAGGCTGCTCCTGAGCGCCGAGCTCCAAGCGACGCCGGGAAACGTGTTTCTGGAACGCTTCGGCCAGCTCATCAATCTGAACCGCTCGGGCCAGTTGGCAGCCAGGCAGCTTTTGGATGCTGTTCTGAAGCGGGTTGAGCGCAACCCGGAGAACGGCCAACCGGTCAAGATGTTCCCAACGTCGTCCTACGACATCAATGCGTTGCGGCATTCGCCGCAACTGGTCATGATCGACCCGGAAGTCTCTTTCGGTCGGCCGATCCTGGCGGGAAAGGGCGTTCGTACGGCGACGATCATCAGTCGAATCGATGCCGGAGAAGAGCCACAGGACGTAGCCCAGGACTACGGTCTGGAACCTGAAGAGCTTGAAGCCGCGATCTCCTACGAACGAGCGGCCGCCTGAGCCGACGTTCTTTGTCGACGAGAATCTCTGCGGCATCTTCACTGCGCGGCTGAGGCTTGCTGGGCCTCCGTATAGAGGAGCTGCCCAACCACCTTCCTAGAGGTACCAAAGACACTGTCTGGCTGCCGTTTGTAGGCAACCAGGGATGGGTAGCCCTTACCATGGATCTCTTCAAGGACGATCCAGAAGAGCAACTCGCCTTGATTGTCCATGGAGTGCCGGTGTTCGTTCTTGTGGGTCAAGCGACGCAGCAACAGCGTGCCGACGTTTTTCTCAGAAAGCTCAAGTGGGTCCGCCGGACCATCGCGGCGCGCACCGAGCCGTTCATGGCGCGGATTTCCGTAGCGACCGGCAACCACACCATTACGTCGTTCAACGATCTCATGAACCGCTATGCGCGAAGGCGGCGTTAGTCCCGGCTAAGATACCGACGATGAGCACCCTCGCCGGCTTCGACTCCCGCATCCTCTTCACCGCGCTGGTGATCCTGGCCGCGGTGGGCCGGCTGCTGGAGGTGCGGATCGCGAACCGCAACCGGCGGCTGCTCCTGGCGCGCGGCGGGATCGAGGTCTCGCCCGGCCATTACCCCTGGATGGTCGCTCTCCACACGACCTGGCTGATTGCCTGCGTGGCGGAGGTCTGGCTGCTCGATCGGCCCTTCATCCCCTGGCTGGGAGTCACCGCCCTGGCTCTCTTCCTTGCCGCTTTCGCTCTGCGCTACTGGGTCATCTCCACCCTGGGGGAGCGCTGGACCACCCGCATCGTCTGCCTGCCGGGGGTCGCTCCGGTCACCGGCGGACCCTACCGCTGGCTGCGGCACCCGAACTACCTCGCCGTCATCCTGGAGATCGCCTCGCTGCCGCTCGTCCACACGGCCTGGCTGACCGCCCTGGCCTTCTCCTTGCTGAATGCAATTCTGCTGAGGGTCCGCATCCGGGCCGAGGAAGAGGGGCTCTCGCGGCTGTCCGGCTATGATGAGGCGTTCGCCGGCCGACCGAGGCTGATTCCGGGTGGACGATGATGGATGCGACGATTCTAGAAGGTATTGCACAGGTGGCGCAGGAGCACCTGGGATGGCAGGGTCCGCTCACCGCGGACATGCGGCTCGTGGAAGACCTTCGCCTCGACTCGGTCCGGCTGCTGACTCTGGCCTCCGAGGTCGAGAACCGCTTCCGCGTCCTCCTCGACGAGGCGGACGAGCTCGCCATCGAGACGGTGGGCGACCTGGTCGCGATCGTCCGGAGGAAGCTCGGTGCCTGACGGCCTTCCCAATAAGACGCTGATCGATCTCCTGGAGCGCGCCGGCCGGCATCCCGAAGGCGGTATCCGCTTCCTGGATCGGGCCGAGCGCGACCGGTGGGTCGGTTGGACGGAGATCCGGGAGCGGGCCCAAGGCGTCTGCGGCGGTCTGCGCGATCTCGGGATCGGGCACGGCGAGCGGGTGGCCCTCGTCTTCCCGACCGGGCTGGAGTTTTTCGAAGCTCTCTTCGGGACCCTGCTGGCGGGAGCCGTGCCGGTCCCGCTCTATCCGCCTGTCCGGCTCGGACGGCTGGATGAATACTTCCGGCGTACGGCCCGGATGCTGGAGGTCTCGGGCGCCCGGCTGGTTCTGGCGGATGCCCGGGTGCGCCGCATTCTGGGCGAGGCGGTCGCCGCGGCCTGCCCGCTGCTCGGCTGCCGCACGGTGGACGAGGTCCGCCGGACTCAGGACCTGAACATCGGCGAAGCGGTGCGGGTCGATCCCTCCGATCTCGGGCTCGTCCAGTTCTCCTCGGGCACCACGGTCGAGCCCAAGCCGGTGGCTCTCAGCCATCGCGCCCTTGTCGCACAGGTCGAGGCCATCAACGGCAGCTGGCAGGACACGGACGGTCATCGGGAGAGCGGCGTGTCCTGGCTCCCTCTCTACCACGACATGGGGTTGATCGGCTGCGTGTTCAGCGCCCTGGATCGGGACGCCTCCCTGACCTTGCTCGGCCCGGAGCAGTTCGTGGCACGCCCGGCCCTCTGGCTGCGCGCGATCTCCCGCTGGAAGGCGACGATCTCGCCGGCCCCCAACTTCGCCTATGCCCTCTGCCTCACCCGCATCTCCGACGCCGAGATGGAGGGGGTTGACCTTTCCTCCTGGCATACCGCGCTCAATGGAGCCGAGGCGGTCTCTCCCCCGGTGCTCCGCGCCTTCTGCGAGCGTTTCGCCCGCTGGGGGTTCCGGCCCGAGGCCCTCACTCCCGTCTACGGCCTCTCGGAGGCGGCCCTGGCCGTGACCTTCTCCGACCCGAGCAGCCCATTCCGTTCCGTGCGGGTGGAGCGCGACGCCCTGGCCCGCGAGGGGCTCGTCCGGGAAGCGGAGGAGGGCCGCGAAATCGTCTCCGTGGGCCGGCCATTGCCCAATTTCGACCTGGAGATCCGCGACGAAGGAGGCCGCGCATTGCCTCCGGACCGGGTGGGCCGGGTCTGGATCCAGGGTCCCTCCCTCATGGACGGCTACCTGAACGCGCCCGAGGCCACCGCCCGAGCCCTGCGCGACGGCTGGCTCGACACCGGAGACCTCGGTTTCCTGCGCGGAGGCGAGCTCTACCTGACCGGCCGCGCCAAGGACGTGGTCATCCTCCGGGGGAGGAATCACGCGCCCGAGGAGATCGAGCGCTCTCTCGAAGGCGTCCCCGGAGTCCGGACCGGCTGCGCCGTGGCCGTGAGCTGGATGCCTGAGCTGCCGGAGGGGAACACCGAAGGCGAGCGGCTCGTGCTCCTCGTGGAAGAGGCGCGGAATGCCAGTCCCCAGCAGCTCGAAGCGCTCCCGGAGGCCTGCCGCGAAGCCGTGCTCGGAGCCGTCGGGCTCGCGGTCGACGAGGTCGTCGTGCTGGAACCCGGAACCCTCCCCCGAACCTCCTCGGGCAAGCTCCGGCGGCAGGAGGCTTTGCGCCTCTGGCTCGCGGGCGAGCTCCAGCCGCCCGAGCCGGTCACCCCCCTGCGGATGGCGGGAGCCGTGGCGCGGTCGGGTCTGGCTTATGCGCGGTACCGGTGGAGCCGCAATGGCTGACCTCCTCGTCATTGGCGGCGGTCCATCCGGGCTCGCCACCGCGATCCGCGCCCGGCTTGCCGGGCTCGACTCCGCTGTCCTGGAGCGTTTCCATCCCCCGATCGACAAGGCCTGCGGCGAGGGGTTGATGCCCGATGCCGTGGCCCGCCTGCGGGAAATCGGGGTCGACCCGGGAGGCTTCCCCTTCCGGGGCATCCGCTACGTGGATGGCGACCTCGTGGCCGAGGGGATCTTCCCTCACGCGGGCGGGCTCGGCGTCCGGCGCGTCGAGCTTCATGAAGCCCTGGTCCGCCGGGCGGAGGAGACCGGCGTCGAGCTGTTCTGGGGAGTCTCCGCCCTCGGGCTCGAATCCGACGGCGTCCTCACCGACCAGGGAAAGATCCCGGCGCGCTGGATCGCGGGAGCGGACGGTCTCCTTTCCCGGGTGCGGAAGTGGGCCGGCCTCGAAGGCGGACCCGGACCGCTCCGACGCTTCGGTGTCCGCCGCCACTACGCGATTCCTCCCTGGGCCGATCTGGTCGAGGTCCATTGGGGTCCCTCCTGCGAGGCGTATGTGACGCCGGTGGGACCGGACGAGATCGGCGTCGCCCTGCTCTGGAGCGACGGCAAATCGGATTTCGACGATCTTCTGGAGCGCCTTCCCGACTTGCAGGAGCGGCTCGCGGATGCGCCGGTCGGCTCCC
>DASUNJ010000715.1:0-7935 GCA_036277235.1 Thermoanaerobaculia bacterium
AGAACACCGAGGGCCTCTACTCCGGCCTGGAGCACGAGGTCGTGCCGGGCGTCGTCGAGAGCCTCAAGATCATCACCGAAAAGGCCTCCACCCGCATCGCCCTGTTCGCCTTCGAGTACGCCCGCCGCCATGGCCGCAAGAAGGTCACGGCCGTACACAAGGCCAACATCATGAAGCTCTCCGACGGCCTCTTCCTCGATTGCTTCCGCAAGGTGGCCCCGCAATTCCCCGAGATCCAGGCCGAAGAAAAGATCATCGACAACATGTGCATGCAGCTCGTCATGTATCACGAGCGGGCGGACGTGCTGGTCATGGAAAACCTTTACGGCGACATCGTCTCGGACCTCTGCGCCGGCCTGGTGGGAGGGCTCGGAGTGGTGCCCGGAGCGAACTTCGGCACGCACGCCTCGGTTTTCGAAGCGGTCCACGGCACCGCCCCCGACATCGCCGGCCAGGACCTCGCCAACCCGCTCGCCCTCATCCGCTCCGGCATCATGATGCTCTACCACCTGCACAAGGACGAAGAAGCCGAGCGCGTCCGCCGCGCCCTGCGCAAGGTGATCGTGGATCAAGGCATCAAGACCCGAGACCTCGGCGGCCAGGCCACAACCACTCAGTTTACGGATGCCATTGTTCGCGAGCTCGAGGTGGATACGAACGTGGGGTTGCAGTTGCCGGCCTGAAAAGGACCAAAAGGACTTCAAGGACTCAAAGGACTTAAAGGACCCCGGAAAATCGGCTTCCTGTCCTTGAAGTCCTTTATGTCCTTTGAGTCCTTGAAGTCCTTGATGTCCTTTTAATCCGGCGGCCCCGGATCCACCACCGGCGCCGTCCAGATCTCTTCCCTCTTCTTCCCGCGGCGGTCGGTCCAGGCCGGGAAGAACGTTCCCGCATAGCCCGTGATCCCGTTGTAATCGCCGTACTGGTTGTCATCGTCTGCCTCGGCGGTGGATTCGCTGCTCCTCGCCGTGGTCACCCGGAACGGCTCGGTCCAGGTGGTCCCGCTGTCGTAGGAGGCCTGGTACCAGAGGTGCGTCCGCTTCCGTCCCGGGAAGCCCTCGCCGGTCTGGTAATAGATCAGGGCCAGGTAGCCGGTCGCCGGGTCGACCACCAGGGCCGGGTTGAATTGATCGAGACGCCCTTCCGGATGGTGGACCCTCCGCTTGGGCTTCCAGGTGGCGCCGCCGTCGAGCGAGCGGGCGAACCAGATCCGTGTCTTGCACGTGGACCTGGGGGACCGCCACGGCTCGGCCGCGGGCGAGCGGCAGTTCTTGCCGCCCGTCAGGTCGGTCCAGGCGGCATAGACCAGGTCCTTGCCCGGAGCCCTCCAGGCTCCGGCCGCCACGTAGATCAACGCCCGCCGCTCGCTCTGCGCCGGGATGCCGATGTCGAGCTCGCCATACGTGGCCGCCACCAGGGACGGCTGCGACCACGATTCTCCACCGTCCGTCGACTTCACCATGAAGATCCGGCGGCTTCCCGTATCCGGCCAGAAGCCGAAGACGTGCCCCGCGGAATTGGTCTCGACGTCCGCGCCGATGCCCGTGCCCTTCGTCTCCGGGCCGCTCACCTGCCGCGGCGGTCCCCAGCTCCCATCCGCGCGCCGGCGGTTCATGAAGACCGGCGAGCCGTTGTGCCAGATGGCATACAGCGAGTCGCGGAACGGCGAGCCCGCCCAGGTGTCGATCTCCACCATCTGCTTGTCGGTCTCGTCCTGATCGCCGGAGATCACGCTGTCGAACGTCCACGAGGCGCCGCCGTCCGTGGACTTGAACAGGCGCAATCTCAGGCCGCCAAAACTGCCATTACCGCCGCCGACGCCGATCGTGCTCGACCAGGCCGTGCCGTCCGAGGTCCAACCCACGGTGGGATCGCTGTTCATGACGTCTTCGCCGATCAGCTCCAGCGTGGTCTGACCCCAGGTGGCGCCGCCGTCCGTCGACCAGTATTGCGCCTGCCGGCCGCTCCCCTCGATGTTGTTGGAAGCCGCGACGATCCGCCGCGGGTCGAGCTCGAAGACCTGGATGTCCGACTCGCTGCGCGGGTTCGGCGCCCGGCCGGAGATGCGCAGATTCGGGAGGGGGACGCTCACGCCGATCCCCGGGAAGACGTCGAGCGGCAGGCTGTCGAGCTCCCTCTCGCCGGGCACCAGGTCGGGATGGGACACCATCCACTCGTGGATCTCCTTGAGGAGAAGTGGATACACGCTCGAAGGCTGACTCCTGCGCCAGAGCACGCGCAGCCAGGGGGGGACCGGCAGCCGGTCGTCCATCTCTTCGGAACGCAGGAGATCGAAATCCTGGTTCGCGGCGATGAGCCGCTCCAGGGCGCTGCCCGGCGGCACGCGGTCGGCCTCGAGCTGAGCCCGGAGGCTCGGCCAGGCCGGGCTCTTCCCCTGCGGGTCCGCGGCGGCTATCTGGGGAAGGAAGAAGAGAAACGCCAAGGCGACCAGGCGGGACCTGCGCATGCAGTATTCTGACACACCCCACCCGGCCGTCAGCCTGGCGGCCCTGCCGGCTCGCCGTCCCCCTGAGAGCTGAGCCAGAGGTCGAAGACTCCGCGGCCGTAGCCGTTGCGCGCGTTGCGGCTGCGGGCCTTCGCCCTCTCGCGGGCGTCCCGCGCCTTGAGCTTCGCCCTTTCCGGGTCCAGATCCCCCGACACCCCCGCGGAGTCGTAGAGCCGTGCCAGCCGGGCCTGAATGCTGACGGCTCCGCTGTCGACCTCCGCCTGCTCCAACTCGCGCAGGCCGTCCGCGAGACTCCCCTTCTGGAAGAGGATCCAGTTCTGGAAGAGGATCCAGCCTCGGCACTCGCGAAGGAGCGCTCGCAGCTCACGGTGGCGGTGGTCCGGCATGACCCCGGGCAGCCCCTGCTCCGCCTTGTCACAGAGAGCCAGGGCCTCATCCAGGCTCACCCCGCGCTCCGCGTAGAGCATGGCCCAGCTCAGGCGCGCCTCCACCTCCAGCAATGGGTCATGGCCGTTGCCCTCGGCAGCGGGCAGAGCCTTCTGGAAGGCCGCCTCGGCCTCGTCAAAGTCCCGCTTCCAGGAGTAGACGTTCCCCAGCCGCAGGCTGACTTCGGCGGGCCGGAACCTCATCTTGCGGGCGATCAGCAGGTGAAGGATGCCCTTCTCCTGCTCGCTCAGCTCGTCCTTCTTCGGCTCGTCCGATTTGGCCTTCGCGCGCTCGCTCAGCTCGCAATAGAACCGTCCCACCCAGAAGTGGGCCGCGGCATGGGCTCGGTACTGGGCCTCGGAGCGGGTGGACCTGCGGCTCTCCGCGAGTTGCAGGACGCGCTCGAAGAACAGGAGACCCCGGCGGATTCTCGGCTCGGGCGCCGGCTGGCTCGAAAGGCCGGCGGTCACCAGGTAATCGAGCGCGATGCGTTCGAGGGTCGACGCATCGTCCTGGATCTCGCAGATGGGTCCCAGGCTCAAGGCCGTCTCCCTCTCGTTGCTGGCCTCCTCGAAATCACCGAGCTCGGAGAAGACATCGCCGAGGATCCACCGCCGGGCGGCGCTCTGAGGCGCCTGGGCCACGGAGGCTTCCGCCTGCTTGACCGCCTCCATGAGGTCCGCCTCGCGCATACAGGCCCTCGCGAGCAGGCTGCGGAGCCCCTGCCGCTCGATCTGGCGCGAGTGCTTTCCCTCCAAGTCGTCGATTGCGTCCTTGAGCTCCTGGCGCGCCTGCCCCGGATTGGCCGGCAGGGCCAGCCGAGCGTCCCGGATGCGCGTCTGGGTCGTGGCCCATTCCCGCTCCTCGGTGGAAAGGTGATCCATCGGCACGGGTCCGGCGCCGCCCATCTCCAGGTTGCGGAGGAAATGGATGAGCCGCAGCAAAGAATCGAAGCGCGGCGGCTTGGTCCCCGTCTTCTCGCGGACCTTTCCCCGCACCAGCCGCAACTGGTCTTCGAAGTGGTCCAGGAGCTCGCCGTATTTCCGTTTCCGGTCCGCCTCCGCATCCTCATCCCCCGGCAGCGCTAGAATGATGCTCTCCGGCGGGACCGCATGATCGAGGATGCAGTGAGAGGCGTGCTCTGCCGCTTCCCACTTCGACTGGGCCAAGTGGACGCCGAGCAGATAGATCCAGCGCTCCACGCGATCCTCGATCTCCAGCGCGTCTCCGAAGACCTGGAAGAGCTCGGCGCGGGCATCCTGCCACTCTTTCTCCTCGAACAAGGACTCGCCGCGGACCAGACGGGCGCGGGCGCTTCGTGGTGCGAGCCGGAAGACCTGCTCCAGGATCGTCCACTCGCCGTCGCCATCGCCCTCGACATTCCTCACGATGCCCAGGTTGGTGGCGCACCCGACGGCGAGCTGCTCCTCCTTGTCGAGGGGCCTGGACGACCTGAGCGCGGCGGCGCAGAGAGAGCGCCAGGCCAGGGCGGCCGCGATCTTGAAGCTGCAGGTGATCTCGTCCCAGGCCGGGCCGTTGGCGGCCTGCTCCAGGTTCCCGTCGAGCTTTCTGCGGCTCCGCGCCTCCAGGTCCTCGTGCGCGTACCTCGCCACGCCATTCAGGTTCCAGCCGCGGGCGTCGCCGGGCCGGATCTCGATCATCTTGCGGGCGAAGATGCCCGCCTTCTCCCGCTTCCCGGCCTCGAAATAGACCGTGGCAAGGGCGTAATAGGCCTCGGACCAGTCGGGGTCCTCCTCCAGGACCTGGCGGTAGGACGCTTCGGCCGAATTGTGCACGCCCAGGTGCTGGTAGACGACTCCGAGGTTGTAATGGCATTGGGAGAAGTTGCGGTCCTGGCGGAGGGCGTTGATGAACTCCTTCTCGGCCCGGCGCAGCTCGGGAGAGACGTCGCTTCTCACCACCTGTGTCGTGCGGTACGCGCGCAGGCCCTCGGTGAAGTGCCGCACCGCCTCCCAGCGGGGCGAGCCCAGGTTGCCGAGGCTGGTGATGATCCGGTACGCGAGCTGCTCGGCCAGCCGGTGGACCGCCGCGTCCTGGGGGGTGCGCTGCTCCTCGGAGAGGTCCTGGAACGACACCCTCCAGGTGCCGGACAGGCCGCCGCCGGCGAGCTCCGCGACGAGCAGGAGCTGCTCGCCGTCCTTGTGCAGGCTGCCGGTCACGCGGGGACCACGGACCAGGCGGCTGAGCCCGCTCAGGATCAGGCCGATCGGGATCTTCAGCTTCCCGATCTCGATGGAGGAGTCGGGGCCGATCACGTCCTCCAGGCGCTCGAGGCTGCCGTCGACGCCGACGGTGACGCTCACGATCTTCCCTTTCCCCGGCGGGTTCGCCTCGTCGATGGTCCGGTACAGGTTGATGATGCTGGACAGCTCGTTGCGCAGACGGGAGGCGAGCCCCTTGGCGAGATTGCTGGCGACCTCGCCCGTGGTGTGGTCGTGGAAGTCCTCGATGACGATCCGCCGCCGTGCCCGGTAGATGGCCAGCAGGGCCGCGAGGGCGAACCCGGTCAGGACCAGGTTGGTCTCCGGGCTCTGGTCCGCCGCCGTGTTGGCCCCCGCGGGTTTTCCTGCCTCCGCGGTCACCGCGGGTTTCGCCGGCGCATCTCTCTGCCAGAACACTTCGGCGAACTGCAAGACGGCGACGAGCAGCAGCAGCGCGACGATGAGCACTCCGCCCCAGCGTTCGGCCAGCCAGGCCCAGCCGAGGCGGAGCCCCCTCAGCCAGCGCGTGGCCTCCCAGGCCAGGAGGCGGAACCCCGCGCTGTACCAGGCGGGGAGGGACAGCCACAGCCCCAGGGCCAGGACGGCAAGCAGCGTCGCGCTGACCTCGAGCTGGCAGAGCAGCAGGCGCACGGGGTGCTGGGATTCCTGGGTGAAGGCCACGAGGAATCCGAGCAGGCAGGTCGCCAGGATCAGGGCCAGCAGCAGGCGGCCGCTCGTCCGATGATGGCGCCCGGCGTGCTCGTACCAGGTCTCCAGCCGCCGGTTGCCCTCGACATCGGGAACCCTCTGCCGGCCCGGTAGGGCCAGAAAGGATCCGGCCAGGAGGGCCGCCAGCAGTCCCCAGTCCCGCGGCCCGCCGTCCTGGAAGGCTGCCATGCCTCCCATGGCAGCCCAGACGAGCGGGAGGGCGAGGATGTAGCGCGGGAACCCCTCCTTCAGGAAGAGCAGGAGCCCGAACGTGAAGAGCACGGCGTCGAACCCGAGCTCATGGACGGGCAGGTGGAGCGCGCCGGGCTCCAGGGCGATCTGCAGGATGGGTTGGACGATCAGGGAATAGAGAAGGAACAAGGCTCCCGCGACCGGAGCCGCTCCGGCGCGCGAACGGAAGTCGAGGCGGCCCCTGCACGTGCCTTCGACGAAGAAGATCAGGGCCTGGATGGGGAACAGGAGTCCGAAGCCCATCCACGCCCACAGCAGGGCGAGGAAAAAGGAAATGACGCGGTCGGCCCGCTTGCTCCGGAAAGCGAGAAGGAAGACCGCCAGCAGGCTAATCCCATAGAGGATCGGCTGAGCCAGCAGCCCCATGGAGTTGTAGATCGAATGAAGCGGTTCGGTCAAAACAGCCGAAATCATGAGACCTCCCGCAGACTAGCTTGGTTTCATTCTCTATCTTTACTTAGACACCACGCACCAGGAGCCACTCTCCTTAGACGGTCCGGCCGCGGGCTTTCCCTCTGTGATCTCATGACCTCGATGAAAGCCGAGGTCAAGCCGGAGGCCGCAGAGGGGACGAAGGCGTACCTCAAGAGTGACCTGAAATTCCTCGGAGTCATGACCCCGGACCGGCGCCGAGCGGCCAAGGAGTGGCTGCGGACACATCCCCCCGCCGGCCTTCTGGGGGTTACTCTTGGCACTCCGATCGGAGAGCCAAGATGGGCATCTCGATGACCATGAGGGGAAGCGGAGATGCCCAAGCGAGTTTCAATTGCCGAAGCCCGCGACCAACTGCCTGACCTGATTCGCTCCGCCGAGCACGGGGAGCCAGTCGAGCTCACCCGCCGAGGCAAGATGGTGGCCGTCCTGGTCTCCAGCCGCGACTATGAGAGGCTGACGACCGGGCCGCCCGACCTGTGGGCCGCCATTCAGAAATTCCGCGCCGAGCACGACGTCTCCGATCTCGACGTCGAAGAGGTCTTCGCGAACGTTCGCGACAGCTCAGAGACCGCAGACTTCTGAGACACCCTCTGAGGGAACGGCTCCGGACCGAAGCGGACGACTGGGGACACGGAAGGGATGGCTCGGACTGCGCGTCGGACGGCTCGGGCTCCGGTGCGGACGGTCCGTACCGCGGTACGAACGGTTCGGACCGCTGTACGGACCGCTCTGACGGCGGTACAGACGGTTCTCCCCCTGGTACGGATGGCTCCGACCGCTGTCCGAATGGCTCGGAGCGCGGTACGGACGGCTCGGGGATGCGTACGGACGGTTCCATCCTCGGTACGGACGGTTCCTGCGCTGGTACGGACGGTTCGGGTAACGGTACGGACGGTTCGGAGATGCGTACGGACGGTTCCTACGCTGGTACGGACGGTTCAGGGATGCGTACGGACGGTTCCAGCCTCGGTTTGGACGGTTCCGGCGGCTGTACGGACGGCTCGGGTATCCGCTTGAACGGCTCACCCCTCGCCCCGAACCGTCCGTACAGCCTCCCGAGCCGTCCGTACCGCGGTCCGAGAGGCTCCCATGGCGTCCCGAACCATCCGTACGGTCTTCCGGCAGACTGCGGACACGGTACGGACAGCTCGGATCTCCACCTGAACGGCTCACTCCTCGCTTCGAGCCGCCCGTACAACCGTCCGAGCCATCCGTGCCGTCGCGCGCGAGGCTCCCGCGCCATCCCGAACCGTCCGTCACGTCTTCCGGATTGTTCTGGGGTTTGCCCCCGCCCGTTTCCGCGAGTCGCGGAGACCTCTCCATGAGACACGGAGACCTCTCCGTGAGCCGCGGAGACCTCTCCGTGAGCCGCGGAGACCTCTCCGTGAGCCGCGGAGACCTCTCCATGGGACGCGGAGGCCTCTC
>DASUNJ010000716.1:0-5364 GCA_036277235.1 Thermoanaerobaculia bacterium
GCCTCGGCCTCCGGCGTCTGGGCATCGAGGAGCAGGGCGGCGAGACCGGCACGGCGCAGGGCGAGGAGGGAGGCGAGCATCCCCGGCCCATTCGGCGCCGCCAGGCCGACGACCGCTCCGGAAGGGAGATCCCCGAGGGTATTTCCCCCGGAATGTCCGACGGCACGGGCCAGGGCGTCCACGTCCCCGGCCGTGGCGCGGCGCTCGGGCGAGGCGACCAGCGGCGCGAGCGGATCGCGCCGGACGAGGCTTTCGAAAGAGCTGAGGATGGGGTCTCGCGTCATGCTTGCTCTGGAATCGGTCCGAGCCGCCGTATGTTGAGGCGGAGGGGGATGATACGCTAGCATTGCCGGCCCGGCTGACAGAGGGCCGAAAGAGAAGATAAAATATATGTCGGAAGCACCCGCGGTCCCGAACAGAATCAAGCGCCTGATCGTCGAGAGCCTTCACCTCGAGGGGATGAAGCCCGAGATGATCGAGGACGAGGCCCCCCTTTTCGGAGAGGGTCTCGGGCTCGATTCCGTGGACGCCCTCGAGCTGGTCGTGGCCCTCGAAAAGGAGTTCGGGATCAAGATCAGGAGCCAGGAGCTGGGACGCGAGGTCTTCTCCTCGGTCTCGAGCCTTTCGGAGTTCATCGAGGCGCGGACCTAGCCGCCGCGAAAGACTTGCCCACAAAATGAATCACAAGGCTGTGAGCCGGCGCGTCGCCGTGAGCGGCGTCGGCGCCGTCAGCGGTCTGGGTTGGGGGATCGGCCCCCTCTGGGAAGGGCTGCGCGCCGGCCGCACCGCCATCCGTCCCTTCGAGCGCTTCGATAACACGGCCCACCGCACCCATCTGGCCGCGGAAGCCGCGGATGGCGATGTCAACGGTCTTGCAAACGATCCCCGCTGGCAGCGCCTCCTCAGCCTCGCCGACCGCTTCGCCGTCTTCGCCGCGGCCGAGGCTCTCGCGATGGCTGGTCTGGCGTCCCTGGAGGATTCGGAGGCCGGCGTCTTCTTCGGCAGCAGCACGGGCGGGATGTTCGAGAGCGAGCGCTTCTTCAACGAGTTCCTGCGCGGCCGGTGGCGGTCCGCCAAGCTGCGCGACCTCGCCTCGCAGCAGGTTAACGCGCCGGGCGACGCGGTGGCCCGCTGGTTCGGAGTGAGCGGGCCGGTGCGGACGATCTCCTCCGCCTGCTCCTCGGGCGCCCTCGCCCTGGGCGCGGCCCTGGACGCGGTCCGCTCGGGCGAGGTGGACGTGGCGGTCGCCGGCGGCTCGGACTCCCTCTGCCAGCTCACCTACGCCGGCTTCAACGCCCTGCGCTCCGTGGACGAGGGGCCCTGCCGCCCGTTCCGCGCCGGCCGCGAGGGGATGTCCTTCGGCGAGGGCTCGGCCGTGCTGATCCTGGAGCCTCTGGAGCAGGTGCTCGCCCGGGGAGCGGAGCCGCTCGCCGAGTTTGTCGGCGCGGGCTCGGCCTGCGACGCTCACCACATGACCGCGCCCGAACCGAGCGGCGCCGGCGCCGCCGCGGCCATGGAGGCCGCCCTGCGCGACGCCGGCATGCCGGCTGGGGAGGTGGGGTTCGTCAACGCCCACGGCACCGGCACTCCCCTGAACGACGCGGCGGAATGGCAGGCTTTGCAGCGGGTCTTCGGCGAGCGCGCGGGCGAGATCCCCCTGACCGCCACCAAGGCGTTGCTGGGGCACCTGCTGGGCTCCTCGGGCTCGATCGAAGCGGTGGCGACCGTCCTCTGCCTGCGCCACGAGGAGCTGCACCCGGTCCCCACCTGCTCCGAGGGGGCGACCGTCGATCCCGAGCTGCCGGTCTCGCTGGTGCTGGACCGGCCGCTGCCGCTGCCCGGCGTGAAGGCCGCGGTTTCCACCAGCCTCGCGTTCGGCGGCTCCAACGCCGCGCTCGTCTTCTCGCGCTGGACAGACTCTTGAGCGCCTCGATCGTGGTCACCGGCCTCGGCACGGTCGGCGCCTACGGCTCCGGGGCGGAGAGCCTCCGTAAGGCGCTGGCCTCGTCCGAGCTGCCCGTGCTGTCCGAGATCGACCGCTCGGCCGGCTACCATCTCTCCCAGGCGCCGCGAAAGGCCTTCCTCGTCGATCCCGCTCTGCTGCGCGAGTGGGTGCCGGCCGGGGAGGCGCGGCGGATGAGCCCGCCCTCGCGGTTCGCGGTGGCGACTGCCCGCATGGCGCTCCGCTGCGCCGGCTGGAGCGCGGGGCTGCCCGACGAGCTGACCGGCGTCGTGATCTCCACCGCCTTCGGCCCGGCCTCCTATTCCGAGGGGCTGCTCAAGCAGATCCTCCTGGAGGGGCCGGAGTCGGCCTCCCCGATGCTTTTCATGGAGAGCGTGGCCAATGCGCCCGCCGCCCAGATCGCCATCGCCTGCCGCGCCCGTGGGCCGAGCGTCACGATCTGCCAGCGGGAGGCCGGAGCGCTCCTGGCCGTTGGGCAGGCCGCGGCGGACGTGGCCGCCGGCCGGGTGCCGCGCGCCCTCGCCGGAGGCCTGGACGAGATGACGCCGCTCCTGCACTCCCTCCTCGACCGCTTCGGCGCCCTGGCGCGCAACAGCGGCCCTGACGGAGCAGAAATCTCCCGCCCGCTCGACCGCCGCCGCGCCGGCTGCCTCGCCTCCGAGGGGGCGACCCTGCTGCTGCTGGAGAGCGACGGGAGCGCGATCGAGCGCGGCGCCTCCCCGCTCGCCCGGGTCGCAGCCTGGGGGAGCGCCTTCGATCCCACCGCTCCGGCCGTGGGCTGGGGGACGGGCCACGCCGGCCTGGCCCGCTCTTTGCGCCGGAGCCTGGAGCGCGCCGGAATCCCCCTGGAGAGGATCGACAGGATCGTGACCGGCGCTTCGGGCTCCCGCTCCGGCGACAGGGTGGAGGCTCTCCTGCTCAAGGAAGCCTGGGGGGAAAAGCCTCTGCCGCCGGTGCTCGCGCCCAAATCGGTAATCGGCGAGTACGGCGGCGGTTTCCTGGGCGCCGCGGTGCTGGCCGCCGGGGGAGCGCCGTTCGGCCCGACCTTCGGGTTCGAGGAGCTTGATCCCGAGCTGGGCATCGTGCCGCACGACGGCTCCCCCCTGGCGCCGCCTTCGACCGTCCTCGTCACCAGCGTGGCCGCCGGAGGCGCCGTGTCGTGGCTGGTCCTGGAGGCTCCCTGATGGAGGCGATACGCATAGCGGCCGTGATCCCGGCCTACCAGGCAGCTCCCTCTGTCGGAGCCGTGGTGCGGGGCACCCTGGAGCACGTGACGGAGGTCCTCGTCGTGGACGACGGCTCGACCGACAGCACGGCCGAGGAGGCCCGCCGGGCCGGCGCCCGGGTGGTCTCCCACTCCTGCAACCTGGGCAAGGGCGCGGCCCTCGCGACCGCCTTCCGCGACCTCTTCGGCCGCGGCTTCGACGCCGTGCTCACCCTGGACGCCGACGGCCAGCACCTGCCCGAGGAAATCCCCAAGCTCCTCTCCTTGACCATGGAGGGCGACCTCGTGCTGGGCATCCGCGACCATCTCTTCGGCGAGATGAGCACGGTGCGCCGGCTCAGCAACAGCCTCTCCTCCAAGGCGATCTCGCTCGCGGCGGGGCAGCGCCTGACCGACATCCAGACCGGCTTCCGCATCTACTCGCGGACGCTGATCGACACGGTCGGCTTCCCCGAGGCGCGCTTCGAGGCCGAGAGCGCGGTGGTGGTGCGGGCGACCCGCCGGGGCTTCAAGGTGGTCACGGTGCCGGTCCGGCTCGGCTTCGCCGACGGCCGCACCACCAGCCACTACCGGCCGCTGATGGACAGCTTCCGGATCGCCGGCGCCGTGACCCGCGCCCGGCTGGAGATGCTCAAGTGGGCACGGTCCTCGTAACCGGCGGCAGCCGCGGCATCGGCCGGGCCGTGGTCGAGGCCCTCGTGGTTCAGTCCTCCAACCCGGGGGCATCCAACCCCGTCGCCTTCACCTGGAGCTCCTCCGAGGAGGAGGCCCGCGCGATCGAGGAAGCATCCGGCGGGCGCGCCCGCGCCTTCCAGCTCGACCTGCGCGACCGCGCGCGGCCGGACGACCTGCTCGCCGAGGTGGAGGAGGCCCTGGGCCCGGTCGAGGGGCTGGTCAACAACGCGGGCGTCCGCCGGGAGTCGCTGCTCGCCCTGACCTCGGACGAGGATTGGGATGCGGTGCTCGACGTCAACCTCGGAGGCCTGTTCCGCTGCTGCCGCGCCGTGCTGCGGGGGATGATGGTGCGCCGCCGCGGCGCGATCGTGAACGTCTCGTCGCTCTCCGCTCTCCATGGCGTGGCGGGGCAGGCGGCCTATGCCTCGTCCAAGGCGGGCATCCTGGGCCTCACCCGGTCGCTGGCGCGGGAGGTGGGGAAGCGGGGGGTGAGGGTCAACGCGGTGGTGCCGGGGTTCGTGCCCACCGACCTCACGGCCGGCCTCCCCGACGCGGCGGTCCAGATGCTGCGGGCCAGCGAGTGCCTGCCCGGCGGTGTCTCCGCCGCGGGCGTGGCGGGCGCCGTCCTCTTCCTGCTCTCCGACGGCGCTTCGGCCATCACCGGCCAGACCCTGGTGGTCGACGCCGGCGCTTCGGCATGAAGGCTTCTCGATTGTCCTCCCGGCTCGCCGAGCCCGTGATCCGCCGCCCCGGGCTCGTGCTCGTGGTCATCCTGGTGGTCACCGGTCTCGCCGTCGTCCCCGCTCTCCGCTTCCGGGTGGACACCGACCTCGCCGCCCTGCTGCCCGACGGCGCGCCGGCCGCGGACGACTACCGCCTCTTCCTGCGCACCTTCGGCGGCTTCGAGAAAGTCTTCGTCGTCGTCCGGTCCGAGCAGCCGCTCGAAGATCCGTCGCTCCTGATCGATGCCGCGGACGTCCTGGCCAGTGAGATGGCCCGGAGCCCCGAGGTGGCGGAGGCGCGCTCCGGGATCACTGAAGAGGACGAGCGCTTCTTTCTGGGTTTCATCGCCCCGCGCATGCCTCTGCTCGTTGAGGAAGAAATCGCGCCGCGCTTGCACCCCAGCGCCATCCACGAGCGAGTGAGGCTCATGCGTGAGACCCTGCGCGCCCCGGCCGGCTCGGCGCTCGCGCCCCTTTTCGCCGCCGATCCGCTCGGGCTCTCGGAAGGGCTGATCGGGTCCGCCTCCACTGCGTTGCCCGTCGATCCGCTGACCGGCGCGTTTGTCTCGCGCAATGGGGACGCGGCGCTCGTCATCCTCACTCCGGCGCGGGCCGAGATCGATCCGGAGGCCGGACGGGCGCTGCTCGCCGACCTGGATAGGGCCTATGCGAAGGCGCGGGAGGTTGTGGACGTCCCCCTCGACACCCCCCTCGAGATGGTGGCGGTCGGCGGGCCGATCTACGCGGCCCAGGACGAGACGATCCTGCGCGCCGACCTC
>DASUNJ010000717.1:0-3459 GCA_036277235.1 Thermoanaerobaculia bacterium
CCCAGGGAAAAAAGCTTACTCCGCGGGCGGCTTCTCGCCCTGCTCGGCGGGCGGCTCGACCGGGGTCTCGGGCTGAGGCTGGCCCTCGGGGGCGGGCGCAGTTGCCGGCGTCTTGTCGATCGAGATGAGCTCGACGTCGAAGAGGAGGACCTGGTTGGGGCCGATGTCGTTGCCGGCTCCGCGCTCGGCGTAGGCCAGCGCGGGCGGGATGACCAGCCTGTACTTCGCGCCCGGCTTCATGAGCTGCAGCGCTTCGACCCAGCCCGGGATGACGCCGTTGACCGGGAAGGTCGCCGGCTCGTTGCGGTCGTAGGAGCTGTCGAACACCTTGCCGTCCGGCAGCGTGCCGCGGTAGTGGACCGTGACCTTGTCGGTCGGCTTGGGAGACTCGCCGCTCCCCTCCGCCAGCACCTCGTACTGGAGACCGCTCGCCGTGGTCTTCACCCCCGCCTTGGCCTTGTTCTGGTCCAGGTACGCCTGGCTCTCCTGCATGTTCTTTGCGCCCGCGGCCTCGCGCTTGGACTGCTGCGCTGCCATGAGCTGCGTCTGGAACTCCTGCATGGCGGCCTGGATCTCCTCGGGGGTGAGGAGGGCGTTGGCGCCGCCGAGGCCGTCCCGCAGACCCTGGATGATCAGGTCCGGCGTAACGGGGACCTCCTGGGCCTTGAGCGACTGGCCGAGGTTGAGGCCGATGATGTAGCTGGCGCGGTCCTGCAGGGCCTCGGGCTTGGCGGCCACCTGGCCACCCTGGACCGGGGCCGGAGCGGGAGCGGGGGCCGTCTTGGGCTGGTCCTGCGCGAGGGCCGCGCCGGCGCCGCCCAGCAGGGCGGCGGTGACGAAGAGGGCGGAAAGCTGTTTCATGACGTCTCCGTGTCGCTGTGAATGGCTCTAGGGCTGGAGCCGTTGGTGTTTCTTCAAAATCTCCCGGAGGCGATCGTGAGGGAGGGCATGCACCGTATTGCCGCCGGCCCCCTTCATCGTCTCCGCCGCGATCATCGCGTTGATGATCGCCTCCTCGGTTGCGTCGACCGTGGCCCAGAACAGCGGATCCATCCGGTCGTTGGGCAGCATGGTGACGCGGGCAGGCTCTTCCGATCTCGCGATCCCCGGATTGGCCGTGGAGAACGCCAGGAGGATGTCCCCCGACGTGTTCTCGCCGGCGCCGCCCACGCGGCCGATGCCCAGGGCCGCGCGCCGGGCCAGCCGCTCGAGCTGCATGGGCAGGAGCGGCGCATCCGTCGCCACGACCACGATGATCGACCCCTCCCCGTCCGCATGCTTCCCCGGCTCCGGCAGGAGGCCGGGGAGGTCCTTCCCCACCGGAACACCCGCAATAGTCAATCGATTCCTCCGGCCGTGGTTGGACTGGACGAGCACCCCGACGGTATAGCCCCCCTCCTCCGCGCTCAACCGGCGGGAGGAGGTGCCGATCCCGCCCTTGAAGCCGTACGCGATCATCCCCGTGCCGCCGCCTACGTTCCCCTCAGCCGTTGTGAACGACGCGCCGTCCATGGCCTGGAAGACGTGCTCCTTCTTTACGTGGAAGCCGAAGATGTCGTTGAGGAAGCCGTCCCAGGTCTCGGCGACGACGGGCAGGCTGAAGTTGGCGTCCCGGGCGTCGTCGGGAAAGCGGCGCAGCCACCACTCGATGCTGGCGTCCCGCACCAGGCCGACGCTGTTGGTGTTGGTGAGGAAGACCGCCCCTTCGAGGAAGCCGCCCTCCTCGATCCAGGTGGTCCCGGTCATCTCGCCATTGCCGTTCAGGGCATACCACCCGGCGAACACGGGGTCCGGCGAGCCCTTGCCACGGGGAAACACCGCGGTGACCCCGGTGCGCACCGTCTCCCCCGAGACGATCGTGGCATGCCCGACCTCGACTCCCCGGACGTCGGTGATCGCGTTGAGCGGCCCCGGCGTGCCTTCGAAGGGGATGCCGAGATCGCGCGCCCTCGGGCGGGCGGTCGCAGGCATTGCCAGCAGGCAGGCGGCGAGCAGGATACGGAGTGTCATCAAAGCGGGGGATGCTAGCACGCCCTGGCTGGTAGAGCGTTCGCTGGCGTTCCCGCGTTCCGGGAGCTGGTGTGTAAATGTCTCAGGCGGCAAGCCAGTTTTCAATCGAAAGCCCTGGCACGCGGGCGAACTCATCGACGTTGTCGGTCACCAGGATCAGATCGAGCGCCAGTGTATGGGCTGCGATCAGCAAATCGTTCGAGCCGATGGGCTGGCCTTTCCGGCTGAGGTATGTCCGAATCTCGGCATAGTGCCGGTCCGATTCCTTGTCCAGCGGCAGGACCTCCAAACTCGCCAGCGCCTCGTCGACGCGCTCCTCGAGGCGAGAGGAGCCCTTTTTCCTGGCTCCGAAACGGAGCTCGCAGGCAACGACGATGCTCGTGCAGACCGTAGCCTCCCCGACGACAGCAAGCCTCTTGCTCACAAGACCTCTGGGATTCCGGATGAACTCCGAAAGAATGTTGGCATCCAGCAGATAACGGAAGTCAACCATCTTCAGAGATCCACGTCATCGAGCGGCAGGGGATCTTCGATTTCGGCGAAATCCTCGTCGAGAGGCTCCCACGAGGCCGCAAGCTCCAAGAGAGACCGCCTCCGAACCGGCTCTATAACCAGACGATTCCCTTCTTTGCGAACCAAGGCTTCATTGCCGGGCAGCTCCAGATCGCGCGGAATCCGCAACGCCTGGTTCCGACCGTTCCGAAACAACCGCACGATCCGTTCGGTCTGCACAGCGTCCTCCTGCCGCCAGAGCGGCCTATGTCACGGCCTATGCTAACACGGCTCTGACAGACGGTGTGGTACGAGCGGTGGGTGCAAGCCTGTAAGATCCGGCCTGCCATGGCCCTCTGGAAAGACCGCATCCTCCCCTACTTTATCCACGCCGCCCTGCGGACAGAGGAGTTCCAGGAGGTGAGGTCGGAGTACCTGGGCGGGGCGGAGGGGGAGGTGCTGGAGATCGGGTTCGGCTCGGGACTCAACGTGCCCCATCTGTCGCCGCGGGTAAAGAAGCTCTATGCGGTCGAGCCGGCCGACGCGGCCTGGAAGATCGCCCAGCCCACGATCGAGCGGGCGCCCTTCCCCGTGGAGCGGACCGGCAGGACCGCCGAGGCCATCCCCCTCCCGGACGCCTCGGTCGACGAGGTGATCTCCTCGTTCTCGCTCTGCACCATCCCGGACGTGGAGAGGGCGCTCCGCGAGGTCCGCCGCGTGCTCCGGCCCGGCGGGATCTTCCGTTTCGTCGAGCATGGGCGCTCGGAGGATCCGCGGATCTCCCGCTGGCAGGACCGGCTCGATCCGGTGCAGAGACTGCTCGCCGGCGGCTGCCATCTGAACCGCGAGCCCGACCGCCTCCTCCGCGAGGCCGGCTTCCGCATCGAACGGCTCGACCGCTTCGAGGTCCCCGGACCGCGGGTCATCATGTCGCTCTACGGGGGTACTGCTTATAAT
>DASUNJ010000718.1:0-4179 GCA_036277235.1 Thermoanaerobaculia bacterium
AGCCCGTCGGCGAGGGTGAAGCTGGCCAGCACCCGCTCGCCGTCCAGCGCGGCCCGCAGATCGGAGATCTTCGCGGCCCGGGCCTCGGAGGCGGTCACCAGGAGCCCGAGAAGGGCGAGGACGACTCTCATTGGGAGAAAAGGATACACTCCCGCCATGGCGAAGCCCGCGCCCAAGCCTCAGGAAAAGCAGCCGGTCAAGCGCGTGCTGGCCTCGAACCGGCGCGCGACGCACGACTACCATGTCCTGGAGACCGAGGAGGCGGGCATCGCGCTCTCCGGGACCGAGGTCAAGGCGGTGCGCACGGGCAAGGTCCAGCTCAAGGACAGCTTCGTCGAGTTCCGCGACGGCCAGGCCTGGCTCGTGGGCGCCCACATCAGCCCGTACAGCCATGGCAACCGCGAGAACCACCTGCCCGACCGCGACCGCCGGCTGCTGCTCAAGCGCCGGCAGATCGAACGCTTCTTCGGCCGTACCCTGACCAAGGGCATGACCGTGATCCCCCTGTCGGTCTACCTCAAGGGCAACTGGATCAAGCTGGAGTTGGCGCTGGCCCAGGGCAAGAAGCTCTACGACAAGCGGCAGGCGGAGAAGGAGCGGGAGCTCGACCGCGAGGTCGAAGCGGCCGTCAAGGGCGGCCGCTGGTAGGCGTTTCCGATCACATCGTGTCCCCGGCGCGCTTCTTCCAGCCGCCCGTGTCCTGGATCTTCTCCAGGGCGGTCTGACCGCCGTAGCGCGCCACGATCCGGTCGTCGTAGTCGTCGGCGAGGGTCGCCACCGAGGTGATCGCCCGCAGCAGGTCGCGCGGCTCCAGGCTGCTCCCGAACAGCGAGTGGGCGAAGAAGATGTCGTTGCCGACCACCGAGAACGATCCGCAGAGGAGCTGGTGATTCAGCTCCAGCAGTCCGAGCAGCAGGTCGTCCTCCACCTCCACGTCCTGCACGCAGTAGGACATGATGGTGACCATGGCCTCCTCCGGGCCGTAGGGCTCGACCGAGATCTCCAGGACCGTGGTCCCGTAACGCACGTAGAAATGATCGTTCTCGGGGTCGTGATAGGGCTCCTCGAAGAGCTCTCCGAGATACTCCTTGACCTTCCCGAAGGTCTCCTCTTGGATCGCGTGCTCGAACATGGACGTCACCTCCGCGGCCTACTCTAGCAGTTGATCCCGTCCGCTGTGCCCTAGCTGATCCCCTACCCTTCCCCCACCCCGTGGGGCGTTGACACCCTACCCGCTTGGGACTAACGTTCCTGTCTTGTTGAAAGCTCGTTCGATTTTCCCCGATAAGGCAACGCGAATCGAAGAAGCGTAGAGGAGGAGAAAGGGATGCGCAGGCGAGGAGGATTCATTGGGAGGGCCATGGCGGCCATGGCGATAGGCGTGCTGGCCGCGGCCCCCATGTACGCGGCCGGGTTCAGCATCTTCGAGCAGGGCTCCAAGGCGATGGGCATGGCGGGCGCGTTCACCGCCCAGGCCGACGATCCGTCGCTGTTGTTCCACAATGCCGGCGGTCTGGCCTTCGTCACCGAGCGGGAAGTCTCCACCGGCTTCACCTGGATCACGAGCACCAAGGCCGAGCTCGACGGCGCGAACCCGTTCCCGGGCGAGGGCTACCACGCCGAGCAGGAGAAGCTCTCCGAGTTCCCGCCCCACCTGTACTGGGTCCAGCCCGTCAACGACACCTGGAAGTTCGGCCTGGGGATCAATGCCCCGTTCGGCCTGACCACCTCGTGGGAGGATCCCGCCCAGTTCGCCGGCCGTTTCCTCAGCTCCAAGGCGGCCCTGCGCGCGATCGACATCAACCCGACGATCGGCTGGCAGATCACCGACAACTTCGGCCTCGGCCTCGGCGCCGTGGCGCGCTTCAGCGACGTCGAGCTCAACCGCAACGTCGGCACCATCAACCCCTTCACCCAGCGCGTGGCCGACATCGGCCGGCTGAGCCTGGAGAGCGAGTTCGGCAACGCCTTCGGCTTCAACGTGGGCATCCTGCACAAGATCGGCAACAGCTTCTCCTGGGGCTTCTCCTACCGCAGCAAGATCGACATGGACTACGAGGGAGACGCCCGGTTGACCCAGGTGCTCACCGGCAACCCGCAATTCGACGCCGCGCTCCGCGCCCAGCTCCCCTACGAGCGCGACCTGCCGGTCGAGACCAACATCGAGTTCCCCGACACCGCGAGCCTGGGCCTGGCGTTCTCCCTGACCCAGAACCTGTTGTTGGAGACGGACTTCAACTGGACGGGCTGGAGCACCTTCGACTTGGTCCCCATCGAGTTCGTGGGCGACGCGACCAACTCCCTGCCCGACACCGAGATCCCCGAGGAGTGGGACGACGCCCAGAACTACCGCCTCGGCCTGCGCTGGACGGCCAGCCCGACCAGCGAGTGGCGCTTCGGCTACGTCTTCGACGAGAGCCCGCAGCCCGAGGAGTCGGTCTCGCCCCTGCTGCCGGACTCGGACCGCAACGGCATCACCATCGGCTACGGCCGCACCGGCCCGGGCCTGGGCTTCGACGTCGCCCTCATGTACCTCGACTTCGAGGAGAGGACCCGCGCCCGCAGCTTCGAGGGCGAGGGCCCGTTCTTCGGCACCTACAACACGCAGGCGTTCCTGCTGGGCTTCACCCTCAACTGGTGAGATGAGAGGAGAATCATCCATGCTGCGCTTGAAGACTTTCGCGGGCGCCCTCGCGCTCGCCCTGATCCTGCCCCTGGCGCCGGCCGCAGCCCAGAACGCGGACACCGGCAACGCCGACTTTTCCCGCTACGTGGCGATCGGCGACAGCCTGACCGCCGGCTTCATGAGCGGCGGCCTCGGCCGCACGGCGCAGCTCAACAGCTATCCGCTCCTGATCTGGCGCCAGGCCCAGGGCACCAACACCGGCTTCGAGCAGCCGCTGGTGAGCGATCCGGGCATCCCCGCGGTGCTGGAGCTCAAGAGCCTGGCGCCGCTCGTCATCGGCCCCAAGGGAGGCTCGGGCCAGCCGCAGAACCTGACCTTGCAGCGGCCCTACAACAACCTGGCCGTGCCGGGCGCCGACGTCCATGACGCGGTCGCCACGGTCACCGACAACGGCGGCCTGCACGACCTGATCCTGCGCGGGCTGGGCACCCAGCTCCAGCAGACGATCGCGCTCAACCCGACCTTCGCCACCGTCTGGATCGGCAACAACGACGTCCTCGGCGCGGCCCTCGCGGGCCGGGTCATCGAGGGCGTCACCATCACGCCGGTCGCCCAGTTCGAGGCCGACTACAAGGCGATCGTCAACGCCCTCGCCGGCCGCGGCGTCGAGCTGGCCATCGCCAACATCCCCGAGGTCACCGGCATCCCGTTCGTGACCACGATCCCCTTCGTCGTGGTCAACCCGGCGACCAACCAGCCGGTGATCGTGAACGGCAACGTGGTCCCCCTGATCGGCCCCAACGGCCTCCTGACGCCGAACGACCGCGTGCTCCTCACCGCCCGGGCCGAGCTGGCCCAGGGCAGGGGCATCCCGACCGCGCTCAACGGCACCGGCCAGCCGCTCTCCGACGGCGTGGTCCTGAGCGCCGCCGAGATCGCCACGATCAACGCCCGCATCGCCGCCTTCAACACCATCATCCGCGCCGAGGCCACCCGGGTCGGCGCGGCGCACGTGGACATGAACGCGGTCTTCCGCGAGGTCGCCAGCACCGGCATCAATGTCGGCGGCATCACCTTCACCGAGAACTTCCTGACCGGCGGCGTGTTCTCCTACGACGGCGTCCACCCGAACGCCTTCGGCTACGCCTACGTCGCCAACCTGTTCATCGACGCGATCAACGGCCAGTTCGACGGCGAGATCCCGCTGGTCAACCTCTTCCCCTTCATGTTCGGCCCCAGCAGATCCACCCGCCTCGCGGACATTCCCGAGGGAGACGGCATCCTGACGCACTCCGCGGTGCGCAACCTGTTCTGGGCGCTCGACGTGAAGACCACCAAGAAGCCCAAGAAAAACCGCAAATAAAGGCTGGAAGCACGGACGGACAAGGACGGGCACGGACCTCCTGTCCGTGCCGTCCGTGTTCGTCCGTGATTTTCCTTGTCACGAAAGCGCCCGCTCCTGTACTCTAGTGTCTAATGGCCTCTGGAAGGTTGGGGAGCAAAGAGGGTTTTCTGAGGCGGAAGCCTCTATGGATTTTTCTATGACGATAATC
>DASUNJ010000719.1:0-10409 GCA_036277235.1 Thermoanaerobaculia bacterium
ATCCCACCCCCCCCTCTCCCCAGCCCTCTCCCCCGCCTGCGCGGGGGAGAGGGAGACGGGTTTGACACCCTTCCGTAGCGTGACTTACACTCACCTGCGCGTTTTCGTCGGGGCGTAGCGCAGCCTGGTAGCGCACCTGCCTTGGGCGCAGGGGGTCCTCAGTTCAAATCTGGGCGCCCCGAATCCGATGAGATACCGACGAGCCTCGCCCAGTTCGGCGAAAATCGCGTAACGGCTGCCTGTAGCTCAGTTGGATAGAGCGGCGGCCTTCTAAGCCGCGGGTCGGGGGTTCGAATCCCTCCAGGCAGGCCAACGTTTCCACGCGTGACCGATCTCGACACGCGCCCTTAGCTCAGCTGGATAGAGCGGCAGCCTCCGAAGCTGTAGGTCAGAGGTTCGAATCCTCTAGGGCGCACCACTCCTCAGTCCCGGCAGCATCGATCTCGACCTACATTGTGGGGAAAAGAAAACGGAGCCGGGAGATGGAATCACTCCCGGCTGCTCTTCGGCTGCTCAACAGCCCATGCAAATCGTCCACTGCGTGCAGGTATCGACGCTGCACTCGTTGCTGCCCCCGGTGCATCTGGGCGAATAGGTGGCGCATCCCGCTGCAAGCGTGTTCCCGCCGGCCACTCTGTCCAAGCGGGGCTCTTCCAGAGAGCGCAGCGTCTCGCGATTGAGGGTGAGCTTACGGTTCTTCTTCACAGAGGTCTCCTTCTGAAGCCCTTCAACTGCTTTGTTCAAGGGAGCAACATGCAGTATAACGCATGTGCACAAGGACAGCTGCTGCACGCGTTGCCGGCCGTTCCTCTATCCTTGCTCCCCCAATGCCCTCCCCCGCCCTCCTGCGCCAGCTCTACCGCGGACCTTCCGGTCCCTGTCGCGGGCGTCTGCAATCCCTTTCGCGACGAGGACCCCGCTCTCGATCGGGCAGGGGCGGCGCGGCAGCGGCGGGCGCCCTTAGCTCAGCTGGATAGAGCGGCAGCCTCCGAAGCTGTAGGTCAGAGGTTCGAATCCTCTAGGGCGCACCATCCTCCCTCCTTCTTGCTACGATCATCCTGTCACTCAATGGAGGAGCCCCGTGTCTCGCAGCACCCTTGCCGTCTCCTGCGTCCTTTTCGTCCTTCTGTCTCCCGGCCTGGCGGCCGGCTCCGGCGTCGTCTCCCAAACGAGCCCCTCCTCGCGAGAGGTGCGGGCGCACTGGACGGAGGAGCGCCTGGCCGGCGCGGTCCCCTTGGAGATGCCGGTGGTCGCGCCGGAGGAGGCCCTTTCCGGCGAGATCGCCGGGACGTCGTCTCTCACCCAGGACCGCCCCGCCTTCGGACATCCGGCGAGCCCTCCTGTGCTGGAGACCGCTCCGGACCTGACCAACCAGCTCTTCGTCCCGCGCCCTGCCCTCGATACCGGGGCGTCCGAGATCCTGGACCCGCGGGCGGCCGCGGACATCGGCACCGCGCTGGCGCACTTCTCGAGCTCGCGCCTGGTGCCCGCCGCGGCGGATCTCTCTTATCCGTACCGGACCGTGGGCAGGCTCTTCCTTCAGACCCCGGACAGACCCTTCTCCTGCTCGGCGGCGGTGATCGCCCCGCGCCTGGTGCTCACCGCGGCTCACTGCGTCCATTCCGGGTCGGCCACGCCCGGGTTCTACAGCCAGTTCCTCTTCGTGCCGGCCTATCGGGAAGGTAGGGCCCCCTTCGGCTCCTGGACCGTGCGGATCATCCACGTAACGGCGGATTGGGCGAGGAGGGGCACCTCGCCGCATCCGACGGACTATGCGCTCCTTGAGATGAACGACATCCAGGGGCGCCGCCTGGGCGATGTCGTGGGTTGGCTGGGAGTCCAGACGCAGAGCCTCTATCCGAACCACGTCCACATGCTGGCCTACCCCCGGGCCTACGACGCGGGCGAGCGCATGCACCAGGTGACCGCGGGAAGCCACCAGGTCAGCTTCAACAACACCGTGGTCTACGGCTCCGACCTGACGCGAGGCGCGAGCGGCGGCCCCATGATCCAGAATTTCGGCGAGCCCTCTGCCGGCCAGCCCGCCGGGGACAACAGCGCGCTCAACCGGATCGTCGGGATCGCCTCCTTCACCCTCAACCCTGCCGCCCTGCTCGTGGGCAGCTCGGTCCCGGACGGCCGCTACACCGAGCTCTACAACGTCGCCTGCGGCCTGCGTCCCGCGAACTGCAGCCGGAAGACCGGCGCGCCCCGGTGAGTGTTGCGCACCGAGAGAGACGCCGGAGCTGTAGGGTCGGTTACTCGACCAGCCTCTGCAGGATCGACTCCGGCACCAGCTCACGGAGATCGGGGTGATTCTCGAGCAGCCGGGCGATGTCGGCCAGGTCTTTCTGTCTTTTGCTGGCGCGCCGGCTGGGGTCGCTGGCGGCCCAGACCTTGCCGCGGAGAACGTCCTCCAGCTTCGCCACCGGCAACTGATGGCCGAGGACATCGCGCACCTCGGCTCGCGCGGGGAAGTCGTGGTACCGGGGATCGACCTGAAATTGGATTCTCAGATCGGAGCCGGCAGCGGACAGGTTCACCGAATGCTCGAAGCGTTCCATCCGGATCGGCGGCCCGAACAGCATCCCGAGACGCTCGATCTCGCCAGGAGCCAGGGCGAGATCGAGGTCCAGGCTCACGACCGGCTCGGCGTATGCGTTGACCCCTTGGCCGCCAATCACGCAGTAGCGGGCACCGGCTTCCTCGAGGATCTGTAGCGTCCGCTCGAGAAGGTCGGCGTGGTCCATGGTCACCGTTCTCCAGAAGGTCGCAGCCTGCATGAATGGGCCCTCTTTGGGCACTATAGCATCCGAGATATCCTCCGCCCCCGATGCCCACCCCCGCCCTCCTGCGCCAGCTCTACCGCGGACCTTCCGGTCCCTGCGCGGGCGTCTGCAATCCCTATCGCGACGAGGATTCCGCTCTCGATCGGGCCGGGGCGGCGCGGCAGCGGCGGCGGAATCTGGAGGCTTACCTGGAACGGGTCGGGAGGCCCAGGCTCGTTCTCCTGGGCGAGGCGATCGGGTTCCGCGGGGGGCGGTTTTCCGGTATCGCGTTCACCAGCGAGCGGCAGCTCGCGGGTCCCGCGGAGCGCCGGCTTTCCTGGGCTACCGACCCGCCGTTCCGGCCGACCAGTTGCAACCCCGCGCTCTGGCTGGAGCCCTCGGGGAGCATCGTGTGGGATGCGATCGGCGGCAAGCCGGATGGCATCCTCCTCTGGAACTCGTTCCCCTGGCATCCCTCCGGAACGGCCGGCCCGCTCTCGAACCGGACCCCCGAGCGCAGCCTCTTCCTCTCCAACCTGCACGTCCTGGAGCGTCTCCTCGAAGAGGCCGGGAGCGCGCGGATCGTGGCCGTCGGCCGCACCTCCCAGGCCGCCCTCGGCGCCCTCGGAGTCGAAGCCCCGGCGGTCCGCCACCCGGCCCATGGCGGCGCGGGCCTGTTCCGGCAGCAGCTTGCACCGCTTCTTGTGCTAGACTAATTCGAGTTTATCGATAGGAGATCGTCATGCGTAGGAGTCTGACTCTTGCCGCGCTGCTCACCCTGGCTGCCCTGCCGGTCTCGGCCGAGGTTTTCACGGTGACTCTCACGAACGGCAGCGTCCTGGAGACCCAGTACCAGCCCCAGGAGGCTGCGTTCGACACGGACATGGTCCTGCTGCTGACCGAGTTCGGCAACTGGATCGGCGTGCGCCGGGACGAGATCGAGTCCGTGGTGTCCGATGCCGAGTCGAGCGGCTTCGGCAAGGTCATCGCCAAGAACACCGTCGACCTCGGCTGGTCGGCCAACGACGCCGTCGACCCGAACGCGCCGGGCGCCGACGCCAAACAGGACCCCGGCCTCTCGCTCGCGGCCCAGGCGCTCCAGAACCTCTACGAGGCGCGCCAGCAACAGCAGAACTACACGATCCAGCAGTTCGTGCAGCCGAACCAGACCCAGGGCATCCCGACCAACCTGGTCGGCGTCGACACCTCCCCGCCGCAGTAAATCCGCGATAAGCTACGCGCCTGAGGTCCCCCCGCCGTGGGGGGACCGTCTTTGACAGAACCGACGGTGCGGTGACGCCGCCTCCGCGAGGAGGCTCGTCTTGAAAGGGAAGCCGGTGTGAATCCGGCGCGGCCCCCGCCACTGTAACCGGGTACGAAACCGGAACAAGCCACTGCACGGGTGGATCGCCCATATTCGAACAATTGGCGGTTGCCCCTGTGGGAAGGCCCGGGATTAGGAAGATCCGGAAGCCAGGAGACCTGCCCCGCCGTCCATTTCGCCGATGCTTCCCGCGGGGTGCGGGGCCGGGCCGATGCGCGTCCGCGCGCTCCCCTCCGCCCCACCTCCCCGGTGGGGCGTCGCGTTTCGAGAGGAGCACGCCGTGCGTCCAACCACCATCCTCGTGATGGCCGGGATCCTCGGGGGAGGGATCCCGTTGACCGCCCAGACCGCCGTCCCCGCCCTGCCAGAATTCGCAGACACCGTCGTGGTCAGCGCCTCGCTCGACCAGGAGGAGAGGGACGACGTCCCCGCCTCGGTCACCGTCATCCAGGCCGAGGAGATCGAGGCCCGCCAGGCCGACACGCTTTCCGAGGCGATCGCCACCGTGCCGGGCATCGCCGTCATGCAGGCCGGCCCGCCCGGCCAGCAGACCTCGCTCTTCACCCGCGGCACCGAGTCCGAGCACACCCTCCTGCTCTGGAACGGCATCCCGCTCAACGATCCCTACTTCGGCGGCGCCAACTGGCAGTTCGTCCCCCTGGACGGCGTGGCGCGCATCGAGGTCGCCCGCGGCCCGTTCAGCGCCCTTTACGGCGGCAACGCCCTGGGCGGCGTCGTCCAGGTCTTCACCGGCTCCCGCCAGGGAGGCGTGTTCACGGCCGAAGGGGGCGAGGACGGCTACTACCGCGGCGGGCTCGCCGCCGGGGCCGACCTCGGCAGTGTGCGGCTCGACGTCACCGGCCACCTCCGGCGCGGCGGAGGCGAGCTGGTGAACGACTACTACGACAGCGAGGAGATGCTCGCCCGCGGGCTCTGGACGGTCCGGCCGGGCGTGAGCCTCGGGCTGCTCGCCCGGGTCAACGAGTCCGAGACCGGCATCCCGTTCGTCAGCGGCCTGCCGAACCCGACCGGCGACATCTCCTGGCGGGAGCGGGAGCTCGCCGTACCCTTCCTGGCCGATCTCGGGGCCTGGGAGCTGGAGGCCCAGCTCTCCCAGACCCGGTTCGACGGCGTCTATCGCGACCTGGACGATCCGTTCGGCTTCACCGCGTCGGACACCGAGTCCGAGGGCCTGCGCGGCCGGGCCGTGGCCACCTGGCGGCGCAACGACGACCTCTGGATCGCTTTCGGCAGCGAGACCGAGCATCTGGAGGTGACGAACATCTCCAACTTCGGGACCAACCTGGACGCGGCCGACCAGAAGACCTGGGCCGTGTTCGGCCAGGGGAGCTGGGGCCGCGGTCCGGTGCGGCTCGACGCCGGCGTGCGCCGGGACGACAACGACGTCTATGGCGCCGAGACCAGTCTGCGCGGCGGCGTCGTAATCAAGGCCGGGGCGGGAGTGCGGCTGCGCGCCAGCTACGGCGAGTCCTTCCGGGCGCCGTCGCTGGGCGAGCTGTTCTTCCCCTTCACGGGCAACCCGGACCTCCAGCCCGAGACCGGAGAGAGCTTCGAGCTCGGGATCGAAAGGGATGCGGGCGCGTGGCGCCTCGGCTTGACCGGCTTCGAAAACCGCCTGCGCAACCTGATCGACTTTGACTTCCTGGCCAACCGCAACCTGAACGTCGACCGCGCCCGCACCCGGGGGATCGAAGGCGAGATCGGTTTCCGGCAGGGGATCTTCAGCGCCAGTTGGAGCGCCACCTGGCTGGAGACCGAGGACCTCGACACCGGGCTGGAGCTGTTCCGGCGGCCGGAGCGGAGCTCCTCCCTCGTGCTGACCGCCCGGCCCGCGGACTGGACTCTCAACCTGGAAGGGCGCTACGTGGGCGAGCGGGCGGACGTGGATGCGTTCACGTTCCAGCGCACCGAGAACCCTGACTACCTGCGGGTGGATCTCGCCGCCCGCTGGCGCGCGCTCGGCTGGCTGGCCCCCTACGCCCGAGTGCAGAACGTCGCGGATGAGGAGTACGAAGAGGTCCTCGGCTACCCAGCGCCCGGGCGGACTTTGATCGGTGGAGTGGCGGTCGAGTTTTGAGGATGAAGACCCCTCCCCAACCCTCCCCTGCGCTGACGCGCAGGAGAGGGAGCCCCCGCCCTCCCCTGAGAGCTGTCCTTTTCGTCCTTTGTGTCCTTTTGGTCCTTTCCGGGTGCGAGGGGGCTCCCTCTCCCGCGCAGCGGGGGAGGGCCGGGGAGGGGTCTTCTCCGCCCCCCCAACGCATCGTCGCCCTCGCCCCCAACATCACCGAGACCCTCTTCGCCCTCGGCCTCGGCGACCGGGTGGTGGGGGTGGGCGCCTACAGCACCTGGCCCCCCGAGGCCGCGAAGAAGCCGCGCCTCGGGGGCCTCTTCGACGCCAACCTGGAGCGCATCGTCTCCTTGAAGCCCGACCTCGCCGTGCTGCTGCCCAGCGAGAAGGACCTCGCGGACCATCTCCGGCCGCTCGGCGTCGACACGGTCATCGTCCCCAACGAGACCCTGGCCGACGTCGAGCGCTCGTTCACCCTGATCGCGGAGCGCTGCGGCGTTCCGGAAGCGGGGGAGCGCCTGGCTGCCGAGTGGCGGGCGGGGCTCGCTCCGAAGCCGCTCCGCAACAAGCTCAGGGTGCTCGTCTCGGCCGGCCGGCCGGAAGGACGCCTCGCCGATCTCCTGGTCGCCGGCCCGGATACCTTCTACCAGGAGCTGCTCGACCGTCTCGGCGTGATCAACGTCTTTGCCGACGCGCCGGTCCGCTACCCCAAGGTCAGCCTGGAAGAAGTGGTGGCCCGCACTCCGGACGTGATCCTGGAGCTGCGCTACGAGACGATCTCTCCGGACGTGAGACGCCAGCTCGTGACCGACTGGGACCAGTTGGGCAACGTGCCCGCAGTCCGCGGCAAGCGGGTCCACGTGCTGGCCGGCGACCACACCGTAATCCCCGGCCCGCGGCTCCCCCGGCTGTACGCGGAAATGCGGGAGGCCCTGGAGCCCCTCACCCCCATCCCCTCTCCCATCGCACTCCCTTCCCCCGGGAGAGGGGCGCCCCCACCCTATCCGCAGGCAAGTTCCCCCCTCTCCCGGTCGGGCGGGAGTGCGATGGGAGAGGGGGGTAAGGGGGGTGAGGGGCCGTGACCCCAATCCTCGCCGTCCGCGGGCTCACCTGGCAACCCGACCGGCGCCCGGTCCTCGGACCCGTGGACCTCGACGTCCTGCGCGGCGAGTGCCTGGCGGTCGTGGGTCCCAACGGCGCCGGCAAGACCTCGCTTCTGCGCTGCCTCACCGGACTCCTCCGTCCCACCGCGGGCGAGCTGCGGTATGAAGGGCAGTCGTTCGCGACCCTCTCCCGCCGCGAGCTCGCGCGCCGCATCGCCTACGTGCCGCAGATCCGTCCGGCGAGCGTGCCCCTGAGCGTCGAGGAGATCGTGCTCCTCGGCCGCTATCCCCATCTCTCGCCGTTCCAGCTCGCGCCGCGCAAAGAAGACTTCGCCGCGGTGGACGCCGCCCTCGCCCTGGTCGGCATCGACGACCTGCGCCGCCGGCCGGTGGACGAGCTGTCCGGCGGCGAGCGCCAGGCCGCGTTCATCGCTGCCGCGCTGGCGCAGGAATCCGAGTTGTTGGTCCTCGACGAGCCCACGATCCACCTGGACGCCCGCCATCAGCGCGACCTCGCCGAGCTGCTGCTCCGTCTGCTCCGTGTGGAAACGGAGGCGGGGCGCACCGTGGTCCTCGCCACCCACGACCTGAACCTCGCCTCGCTGCTCGGCGACCGCCTGCTCGCCCTCTCCGCCGGCCAGGTGCTCGCCTGCGGCACGCCGTCGCAGATCCTCGAGCCCGGCCTCCTCGAAAAGCTCTTCCGGACGCGGTTCGAAATCGTCCGCGGCGGCGAGCGCCCGGTCACCCTTCTGCAGTTGGGACCCTGAATGCGGCCCCATCCGCGCATTGCGCTGCTCGTGCTGCTCCTGCTCTGGACGGCGGTCGTGATCGGCGCGCCGCTCGTGGGCAGCCAGCCGATCTCCCTCGGAGACGTGCTGCGCGGCGATCCCACGGCCGAGGCGATCTTCTGGCAGCTCCGCCTGCCGCGGGTGCTCCTGGCGCTGCTCGCGGGGGCCGGCCTCGCGGTTTCCGGCCTGGCGTTCCAGACCCTGTTCCGCAACGAGCTGGCCGAGCCCTACACGCTCGGCATCGCCACGGGCGCGGCGCTGGGCGCGGTGCTCTCCCTCCGCCTGGAAGAGATGGGCGTGCTCTGGGGCATGCCCCTCGTCTCCCTGGCCAGCTTCGTGGGCGCGATCGGCGCGACCGCGCTGGTCGTGGGGCTCGCCTGGCGCCGCAAGGGGAACACCGGCACCCTCCTGCTCGCCGGCATCGCCGTCTCCCTCTCCTGCTCGGCGCTGATCCTCTTCCTCCAGTACCTCTCCGACTCGACCCAGACGTTCCGCATGGTGCGCTGGATGATGGGCGGGCTCTCCGTCGTGGGCTACGGCGAAGTGCTCTGGGCGGCGCCCTGGGTGCTCGGAGGGGCGGCGGTGCTCCTGGCGCTGCGCTGGGACTTGAACCTCCTCCTCACGGGCGAAGAGCTCGCGGCGAGCCGCGGGGTCGACCTCGTCCGCCTGCGCCTGCAGGTGCTCGGAATCTCCGCGCTGATGATCGGCGCGCTGGTGGCGGTGGCGGGACCGATCGGCTTCGTGGGGCTGATGGTGCCGCACATGCTGCGCCGCTGGGTGGGGCACGATCATCTCTTCCTGGCCCCCGCCTGCCTGCTCGGGGGCGGCGCCTTCCTGGCGGTCTGCGACCTGGCCGCCCGCACCATCATGTCCCCGGCCGAGCTGCCGGTCGGGGTGCTGACGGCGCTCCTCGGAGGGCCTTTCTTTCTCTGGCTGCTGGTGCTCGGGCGGAGGGAGTGAAAGGACCAAAAGGACGTAAAGGACATAAAGGACTCCAAGGACGGGGAACGGCTTTCCTCCCTGTCCTTTTTGTCCTTTGAGTCCTTTTGGTCCTTTTCTTCATAAAATCCCCCCCATGCTCCTCTACCGCATCGCGACCGAAGGCTTCTACGCCGTGCTGGAGCCGGGCACGACCGAGCTCCGCGTTCTCCACTCCAATCCGTTCGAGACTCCTCCCGCCCGGTGGGAATTCGGCGGCACCGTGCCGCTGGACACGGCCGTGCCGCTCGCGCCGGTGCTGCCCGGCAAGATCGTGGGCATCGGCCGCAACTACCGCGAGCACGCCAGGGAGCTGGGCAATTCGATGCCCTCGGAGCCGCTGATCTTCCTCAAGGCGATCTCCTCCGTGATCGGCCCGGGCTCGCCGATCGTGCTGCCGCCGGAGAGCGAGCGCGTCGAGCACGAGGGAGAGATCGCCGTGGTGCTGCGCCACCGGCTGAGGCGCGCAACCCCTGAAGAGGCGCGGGCGGCGGTGCTGGGCGTCACCTGCGCCAACGACGTGACCGCCCGCGACCTGCAGCGCAAGGACCCGTGCTTCTCCCGCGCCAAGTCCTTCGACACCTTCTGCCCGCTCGGCCCGGCGATCCTCATCCAAGCTGGCGACGCGGACCTGGAAAACCTGGAAGTGATCGTGCGGGTCAACGGCGAGCAGCGCCAGCGCGGCCACGCGAGCGGCATGTCCTGGGGGATCGTGGACCTCCTCGTCTACGCCTCGCGCATGATGACCCTGGAGCGCGGAGACGTCGTCCTCACCGGAACGCCCGCCGGAGTCGGCCCGCTGGTCGACGAGGACCGGGTGGAGGTCGAGATCCCGGGAGTCGGAATCCTGAAGAACCCGGTCGAAGACTTCAAGGCGTGATGTAGGGGCGGCCCTTGTGGCCGCCCTCCGGAAGGGCACCCACAAGGGATGCCCCTACACCTCGCGCAGCGCCTTCCACGGGAAGAGCGCGAGCGCGCCGGCCAGCAGCAGGTGGACGGCCCCGCCCGCGGCGTATCCCACGAAGAGCAGCGCGAGCCATCCCGTGAACAGGAGCAGGGCCAGGGCGGCCCGAAGCGTGGAGGTCATAAAAGCCGCTCCAGTGCGGACCAGACCAGGAACACGCCGGCCAGGCCCAGCACGCTCAACCCGATCAAGTGCTTCCTGGCTTTGTCTGCGTCGTACTCGGGATCGACGATCTGCTCCCAGAGGGCCGGGCGGAGGAGCGCCATCAGGGACAGGATTCCCGGACCGGCCAGTCCCACGCCGAGCAGCAGGAGGCCCGCGGGAGGGTTGTGCTGATCAGTCCGGCTCCCGATGGCGATGACTCCCGCCCCGATCACGACCCACAACACCAGCAG
>DASUNJ010000720.1:0-2684 GCA_036277235.1 Thermoanaerobaculia bacterium
AAATTGTCCACGGCGGTGAGGATCATCCCCTGGTGGTGGGCCATGTAGCAGCGCACGAGGTCCGGCACCCGCGGGCCGCCGGCATCGGTGGGGCCGAAGTCCAGCGCCTCGAAGAGGCCGTAGCGGCCGAGCGCGTTCAGCTCCAGCAGGCGGTCCAGGTTGTGCGACACGCCGGCCGGATCGAACGGGAGGGCGAGGAGCGAGGCATAGGGGGCCACGACCAGACGGTCGCCCAGATCGCGCTTGAGTCCCAAGCCGGGCACACCGAAGGCCCGGTAGCGGTAGACCCGGTGCGCGTCGGTCTCGGCGAAGCACGACTCGGAGATGCCCCAGGGGATGCCGTGCTCGCGCGCGAACTCCTGCTGCCGCGCCACGGCGGCCCGGCAACTCTGGGCGAGCGGCGTCCCCTCCGGCGTGGCGGCGAGGAGGGCCGGCATCAGATACTCGAACATCGTGCCGCTCCAGGACAGCAGGGTCACCTCTCCCCCGGCGCGCGTGAACGGGCGTCCGAGGTGGAGCCAGTGGGAGGCCGGGACGTCCCCCTTGGCCAGGGCGAACAGGCTGGCGAGGCGGGCCTCCGAGGCGAGCAGGTCGTAGTAGCTCGCGTCCGGCGTACCGGACGTGGCGTTGAAACCGATCCAGAAGAGCTTCCGCTCCGGGTCGAACAGGAACGAGAAGTCCATGGCGAGAGCCCGGGCCTCGGCTTCGGCGGCGAGCTCGCGGAGGTCGTAGCGCAGGATCTCGGCGACCTCAGGAGTCATCCCGAGGCCCCGCCGCAGCAGGGAGACCTGGCGCCGCAGCCGCTCCGCCCAGCTCCGCAGCTCGGCCACGGCCGCGGCGTCGAGGGGCGGCCGGCTGCGCTCGACCAGGGCGACGATCCGGTCTTCGGTCTGCGGCAGCCAGCTCGCCTCGAGCTCGGTCAGCAAGGCGGACCACTCCTCCTCGGTTCCGTGGTCGATGCGCTCGCACAGGCGGACGAGATCGGCGGCGATCCGCCGTCCCTCCTCCCCCGTGGTCGCCACGACCTCCGCCAGCACCGCCATGGTGTCGGCCAGCCCCGCGCGCAACTCCGGACGGGGCAGGAGGAGACCGGCCGCCGCCTCCTCGCAACCGCGGGCCACGGCGAGGAGCGCGCCCGCCAGATTGCCGCTGTCGACGGTCGAGACATAACGCGGCTCGAGCGGGGCGAGGGTGCGGGTGTCGTACCAGTTCCACAGGTGCCCCCGCAGGCCGCCGAGCCGCTCCAGCGTCTCGAACGTATTGCGCAGCCGGGCCGCCAGCCCATCGGTGCCGAGATATCCGAGATCCCACGCCGACAGGGTCGACAGGAGCAGCATGCCGATGTTGGTGGGCGAAGTGCGATGGGCGATGAATCCCCCGGGATCTTCCTGGAAGTTGTCGGGCGGCAGCCAGTGATCCACGGGCCCGACGAAGCTCTCGTAGAAATGCCAGGTCCGCCGCGCGAGCCGGCGCAGCCGCAAGCGCTCGGCGGCGGAGAGAGCCGGCGGCGGCGCAGCCGCGGAGCGCGACATCCAGGCGGCGAGCTGGGGCGCGGCGGCCCAGGCGACGAGGAGCGGAAGCGCCGCAGCCAGACGCTCGGGCGCGGCGAGGGCGACCAGGACCGCCACCGCCACGGCACACGACGGCCCCGCGGGCAGCCCACGCCAGAAGCGCGCCGTGCCGGGCTGCTCCCCCAACTGGCGCGCCGTGTGGGCCGCCGTCGTCCATTCGAGGAGATGGCGCCGGGTGAGCAGAAGGCGCGCGAGGGTGCGCAGGATCGCGTCCAGCGTCATCCACACCTCGCAGGGGAGGAACACGAGAACGACCGCGGACCGCGCGACGTTGCCGCGAAACGACCAGGCTGCGTTCGCCAGGATCGGCTGCCAGGGGGCCCCGCGCGCCAGGCGCCAGGCGGCGTCGAGCCCGCCCAGGAAGATGGGGAACGCCAGAGCCGCCGCCAGGCCGATCGTCCACAGCCAGGCCGGGCCGGGGAGCACGGTCCACGCCGCGACGAGCAGCAGCAGGAGAGACGGCAGGAACAGGCTCCGTCGCAGGTTGTCGAACATCATCCAGCGGCCGATCCAGGGCAGCCGGTTCGGCAGGCGCCCACCGGCAGCGGCCGGCACGCGCGGCAGCAGCCAGGGCAGGAGCTGCCAGTCGCCGCGCGTCCAGCGGTGCTGCCGCGGCATCGCAGCCAGCTGGTTCGGCGGGAAGTCCTCGAACATCACCACGTCCGAGACCAGGGCGGCCCGCCCGTGCAGCCCCTCGAAGAGGTCGTGGCTCAGCAGGGCGTTCTCCGGGATCCGTCCGGCGAGGCCCGCTTCGAAGGCGACCGGATCATAGATCCCCTTGCCGGCGAAGATCCCAATCCCGAAAAGGTCCTGGTAGACGTCGGAGACCGCGTGCGAGTAGAGGTCGAGCCCGGACCCGCCGGAGAACAACCGGGAGTAACGGGTGCGCCCCGAGCTGTCAGGCGTGATCTCGATGCGCGGCTGGAGCACCGAATAGCCGGCCAGGTCCTGGCCGTCGGCCCCAAGCTCGGCCCGGTTGAGCGGGTGCGCCAGGGTCGCGGCCAGCCGGGCCGCGACACCGCGCGGCAGATAGGTGTCGGCATCGAGCGAGAGGACGAACGCGACCGGGCCGAAGCCGCGGAGCTCCTCAACACCGGTGACGTAGCTGGTGTC
>DASUNJ010000721.1:0-5012 GCA_036277235.1 Thermoanaerobaculia bacterium
GGTCCTGATCGACGGCTATACCGAAGAGGAGGGGAAGCCGCCGTTCAACGACAACGCCGCCCGCGTCCATGCCGCCGCGATGAGGTGGCTCTCCGCCCTCCCCCCGGGCGAGCGGGCCTTCCTCTACCTCCACACGATCCACCCGCACAACCCCTACGACCCGCCCGACCCGTACCGCTCGCGCTTCACCGCCGGCATCCCGTCGGCCATCGACGGCAGCACCGAGACGCTCTCGGCCATCAAGCAGCGGCGGCGGACCGCCACTCCCGCCGACCGGCAGCGCCTGCGCGGTCTCTACACCGGCGCCTTCGCCTACAACGACGCCGAGCTCGCCGGCTTCCTGCAGCAGCTCGCGGCCTGGGCGCCGCCCGGCGAGACCCTGGTCGCCCTGACCGCCGATCACGGGGAGGAGCACTTCGAGCACGGGGGCGTCCTGCACGGCTTTACCCTGTTCGAAGAGCAGCTCCGCATCCCCCTGGTCCTCTGGGCGCCCGGCCGGCTCGAGCCCGCCGCCGTCAAGGAGCGTACCGACAGCCTCGACCTCCACGCCACGTTGATGGAGCTTGGCGGACTGAAGAAGGTGGAGAGCCACGGCCGGCCGCTCCTCCAAGTGGCTCGGGGAAAGACCGGGGACTACGTCCACATGGCCGCCGCCTCCAGCGTGAAGGGAGGGATCTACTCCGCGCTCCATGGCCGGTGGAAGGTGGTCTGGGCTCCCCGGACGGGTTCCCAGTGGGGACAGGGGGACGCCCTGGGCCGCTCCCGCGACCCGGAGTACCTCTTCGACCTGGAAAAGGACCCGGGCGAGCGGGTCAACCTCGTCGGCGAGGAGGACCTGGAAGCCGCCTGGCTGCGCGAGCGGCTCCTCGCCTGGGTCAAGAAGAACCGCGACGAGAGCAAGCCGAACGAGCAGGCCGTGGACAAGGAGACGGAAGACCGGCTCAAGGCGCTGGGATACGCGAACTAGCGCGGTGAGGTAGATTCCTCCCGTGACTCCCGGCCCGTCCCCCTCCCGGCGCTACTGGCTCCGGATGTCCATCCTCCTGGTGCTCGCCGTGGGGCTGCTGGCCCTCGGCACTCGGGCAGTGTCCGCCATCGTGGCGCGGCTGACCCTGCCCACGGGAGGAGCGCGGTGGATCTGGGTGGAGCGCGAGCGGACCGACCCCAGCCCCATCGCCTTCTACGCCGTCCGCGACTTTTTCCTGGACGCGGTCCCTCCCCGGGCGCGGCTGCTGGCCCTGGCCGATCCTGAGTACGTCCTCACCCTCAACGGCAAGCGCATCGGCGCCGGCCAGTACGTGCCTCCGGTGGCGAAGCTGGACGTCTACGAGGTGGGCGACCTCCTTCAGGTCGGAGGGAACCGGCTGATCGTGGAGCTGCGCAGCGACCGCGGCGCGGGCGGGTTCCTGGCGTCCATTCAGGACGGCAACGGGAAGACCCTCGTGCGCACGGACGGCAACTGGCGGATCTTCAAGAGCCACCACTTCGGGCTCCTGCGCGGCTGGCTTCCCCTCGGCCCGAGCGGCGGGCTGGAGAGCGCGCCGGCATTCTCCTGGGGTCTGCCGCCCATCGGGCGCTGGGGCAGGCCCGAGGCCGGACCGGTGCGCCCGCGGCTGTCGGAGCTGATCCAGGGCCAGCCCGTCTCCGGCACCCGGCTCGCCGCGCCACGCATCCCGGCCCTCCCGCCCACCTCCGCCCGCCGCATGGCGCTGTTCGACTGGGGCCGCGAGGTCACCGGCTACCTGGTCCTCCAGATGCCGCCCGAGGACGGGCTGAGGACGGCGCTCTTCTTCACGGGAGTCGGTGTGCCCGATCCGTTGCGCGCGAGCCCAGCGGGAGCGGTACTGGTCATGACCGGTCGCCGCTCCTGGATGGACGTCCGCCCGCGCCGCTTCCGCTACGCCCTGGTGCTCGGGGACCGTCCGCTCGCCGCCCGGGTGCTCCAGGTGGACCCGGCGAGGGCCGCCGGTTACCTGGAGGACGGCGCGCCAAAGATCAAAGGTGTGTTCGGGATCGAGCCGCCGCCGCTACGAACGCCGGTGCAGGACGAAATCTGGCGTGAGCTCCAGCGCGTCCCGGGCGTCCGAGGGCGGAAAGAACCCTAGCTCCTGCTTGGCCGCGGCGGCGAAGCTCTCGGCCATCTCCGCGACCTCCTCCAGCGTCCCATGGGCGTGGACGAGGCCGAGGATCTCCTGCGCCGAGACCCGTGCGAAGCTGCGGTCCTCCAGGACCATCTCGATCAGCTTGCGCTCCGCGGCCGAGACCCGCGGCAGCAGGAGGATCAGCGGCAGCGTGAGCTTGCCTTCCTTGAGGTCCGACAACACCGGCTTGCCGAGCTCGCTCTCCCGCGCCGTGAAATCCAGCAGGTCGTCCACGAGCTGGAAGCAGGTGCCCAGGGCGCGGCCGTAGCGGTCGAGCACCTGGCCGGCCTCGGGGCGCTGCGGCGGAATCAGGGCCGGGATCGAGCACGCCGCGGCAAAGAGGTGCGCGGTCTTGCGGTCGATGATCTCGAAGTACTCGTCCACCGTGAGGTCGATCGCCCCCAGGCGTTGCAGCGCGAGGAGCTCCCCCTCCGTCATCTTGAGGGTGGCATCGCAGAGGCGCTGGATGACCTCGATCTGCCCGTGGCTCAGGGCCATCTGCATGGCCTTGGTGTAGATCCAGTCGCCCAGGAGCACCGTGAGGTTGTTGCCCCACAGGTTGTTCAGGGTCGGCTGACCGCGGCGCAGGCCGGCGTGGTCGATGATGTCGTCGTGGATCAGCGTGGCCGTGTGGATGAACTCGATGACCGCACCGTACGTGACCTCCTCGTCGCCGTCATGGCCGAGGAGGCGGGCCGCGAGCAGCAGCAGGGCCGGCCGCACCCGCTTGCCGCCACCCTGGGCGATGTACTCGCCGGCGTGGTGGATGAACGGGACGTCCGAATCCAGGTGCTGGCGGAAGACGGCCTCGGTCGCGACCAGCTTGTCGGCGACGAGGTCGACGAAGCGCCCAGCGAGGAGGGACCTGGCCGCCTTGGCCTCTTCCGGCGTCGCGTCCAGGAGCGGAGGGTTCTGCACGTCAGGCTCCTCAGGTTCCTGGTACCGCCGCAGCCGGAGCGGGCACGGGCGTGAAGGGGACGACCTGCTCCAGGCGGCCGTCCCGGAAGCGGTAGACGCGGCCGCTCTCGAAGTACCACCAGGAATCCTCGACGTGGTCGGGGTACTGAAGGCGCTTCACCCGGTCCGGCTTGCCCATCTCCTCGTACGTCCTCTGCTCGTCGGCGCTGCGCACCATGGCGAGAAACTGATTCAGCGAGTCCAGGAACTTCGTATTCTCTATAACCGGGGACACTACCACGGGGCTGCCCGCCAGGAGCCGCTTCGTCACGTCCTCCCGGGCCAGCTCCTCCATGCGGTCCTGTCTACCCTTGCGGACCGGCACGCCGGAGACCAGCTCGAAGTGGTTGAAGTAGCTGTCCCAGGGCCATTCGAGCGTGTACTCGCCCGTGGCGTTGGTGAGCGCGCTGACCCGGCGGACGTCGTCGGCCGCGGTCTTGCGGAGCTGGCGCAGGCTGAAATAGCTGCGCGAGGCCTCCAGGGAGACGCGGATCCCTTGCAGCGGCCGGCCGTCACGGCCGGTCACGATGCCGGTGACCTGGACGCGTTGGCCCTGCTCGTAGCGGGCGGCGAACGCCGTTCCGGGAAGGACGACTGCCAGGAACAGCCAGAGCGACAGCGGTGCCGGCATGAGCCGGCGGAGCATGGTGCTTCTCACGGGGAATCTCACACCGAGCGGTAGTTCGTAAACGTGAGTGGGACGTCCAGGTCCAGGGACTTCAAGGCCGCGATGACCGTCTGCAGGTCGTCGCGGTTCTTGCCCGAGACGCGGACGGTGTCTCCCTGGATGGCCGCCTGGACCTTGAGCTTGCGCTGCTTGATCTCGGCCACGAGCTTCTTGGCGGTCTCCGTGGGGATGCCCTGCTGCAAAGTGATCTTCTGGCGCGCGCGTCCGCCGCTGGCCGGCTCGACCTTGCCGTAGCGCAGCGACTTGAGCTGGACCTCGCGGCGCACCATCTTGGTCTTCAACACCTCCAGCGCCTGGTTGAGCGAGTACTCGTCCGCCGCCTCCAGGGTGATTTCCTCCCCTTCCAGGCTGAGGGAGACCGCGGCCTTCTTGAGATCGTAGCGGTTCACGATCTCCTTCTCGGCCTGGTTCACGGCATTGCGGACCTCCTGGAGGTCCACGTTGGAGACGACGTCGAACGAGTTCTCGTTAGTAGCCATCGCGGGTGATTATAGCGTCCTCTACTGCTCTTCCCAGCGGATGCCCTGCGGGGGGGAGAATTGCCCGCGCCGCGGAAGGTCCCTGTAGTCCTTGATCTCGAACCGCGTGAGGTTCCCCTCCCTGTCGTGGTAAGAGATGGCGACCAGCCGCTGCTTGGCCGGATCGACGGTCAGCGCCGCGTCGGTCAGCTCGGCCAGCTTCTCCTTGGGAGTGAGGCTGACCTCGATGCGCCCGCCGTCGACGGTCTTGGCCGCCGCCCGGTAGCGCGTCTTGAGATCGTCCAGCCCGAGCAGCAGGAGGTCCAGGCCGGGCTCGTTGCGCCGGTCGATCCGGTAGCGCCGGCCGGTCTTGTCTTCAGGATTCCAGGAATGAGCGACGCCACCGCAGAGCAGGAAGCTCTTCGGATACGGGTCCCTGTAGTCCCAGCGCATGCAGTCCGGCAGCGCCAGAAACAGGCGGCCGGTCTCCTTCTCACCGGACGAGAACCCGGCGGGGATGTAGGTCTGGGTGAAGCCGGCCTCGGTCGGCCCCGCCTCGACCAGGCTCTGGCGGACGCCCGAAAGCACCGCCCAGGGATCGTTCTGCGCCGCAGCGGCTGTCGCCACCCCGGCGAATACCGCGAACATCATGCAAACAAAGAAGATGCTCTTTCGCATCGTAGTTTCCTCCACGTGCAGCCCTCCCACGGACTAGCAAAACAGGTACCGGGGATCAAACCTTCCCTAGTGCCGGAAGTGTCGGGTGCC
>DASUNJ010000722.1:0-2216 GCA_036277235.1 Thermoanaerobaculia bacterium
ATGGCCGGTTCCTCCTGCAGGCCTCCCTGGCACCTCCGGCCAGGGAGGACAAGGGACCGCAGGTCCTGAGCCTCCCCGCCCTGGAAAACCTCGACGGCCGGGTCGTGTCCGCGGCGGACGGCCGGCCGATCGCCGGAGCCCTGGTCTGGGGCATGGACCCCGGGACGTTCCAGCGCAGCGGCCCGGATGGCTCCTACCGGCTCGCGGTGGTGCAGGGCTTTCCGCGCATCGTTCAGGCCGCCGCCCCCGGGTTCCTGGTCTCGCACGGCCCCATGATCACCGGAAGCCTGCCGCAGGGGCCCACGGTGGCCCTGGAGCCCTCCTGGGCCGCCGGCGGTGTGGTGGTGGACGAGCAGGGGCAGCCGGTCGCCGGTGTGATGGTCCAGGCTCTCCCGCAGCCGTCGATGTTCCGGCCGGGGAGCTCCGAGCCGACCGCGGCACGCACGGTGGCTTCAGGGCGCTTCCGGATCAGCCGCCTGGAAGCCGAAACGCCCTACCGGCTGCGGCTCTCGAAGCCCGGCTTCGCGCCGGCCACCGCCGACCTGCCGCCGCTCACGCCCGGCCAGCCCGTCTCCAACCTGCGGATCGTGCTGCGCAAGGGACGGACCGGCTTCGGCCGGGTCGTGAACCGGGCTGAACAGCCGGTCGCGGGAGCCGCGGTCGTCCTGCACCCGGCGTTCAGCGGGGACATGCAGATGGAGATGATGATGTCGCTCGTTTCCCGGGAGTCGGGCTACGAGGCGACCACCGGGAGCGATGGACGTTTCGAGATTCGCGATCTGCCGGCGGGCACCTGGGATCTCGCGGTCGAGGCCAGGAGGTATGCGCCGCTTCGCGTCCCCGGGCTCGTGGTGCCGGAAGGAGGCGGCTCGACCGATCTGGGGACGGTGATCCTCGCGCCGGGTGTTCCCGTGGAAGGCTACGTCGTCGATCGCGAGGGGCGCCCGATCGCGGGCGCCGAGGTGCAGGTCATGGAGGCGGACGCCGGTTTCGCGAGCTTCCTGGAGGACCCCTCTCCCGCGGCGGTCACCGCGGCCGATGGCTTCTTCCGGGTCGAGGACCGGCGGGAGGGCGAGACGATCAACCTCGTCGCCGGCCGGGCAGGCTACGCGCCGGCCGGGTTGCAGGGCGTCGAGATTCCGGCCGAGGAGCCGGTCCGCATCGTCCTGCAGGCCGCCTCGGCAGTGGAGGGGAAGGTGGTGGGACCCGACGGCGAGCCTCTGGCGAACGTCATGGTCTTTGTCATGCCGGCCGATCCGATGGCGATCGCTGCAATGGGCACGTCGGGCATGTCTCAGATGATGCCGGCGACGTCGAGCTCCAACGGCTCCTTCCGGATCGAGAACGTCTCACCCGGAGTGATCGAGCTGCATGCCATGACCCTGGGGCGGCAGCAGGCGCTGCTCAAGAACCTGGAGGTCCAACCGGGACAGGACCTCACCGGCCTGGAGGTCGTGCTCGCGCCGGGCGCCGTGGTCGAAGGGCGGGTCCTCTCGGCCTCGGGAAAGCCCGTGACAGGAGCCGAAGTCAATGTCATGGGTTCGAACCAGGCGTTCGGCGCCACCTCGGACGGCGACGGGCGTTACCGGTTGGAAGGCGTCTCGCCCGGGGTCCACATCATCGAGGCCACCCACAAGAGCTACCTGCCGGCCCGGCGCCAGCTCGCGGTGCGGGCAGGCGACAACACCCTCGATCTCACGTTCGAGGAGGGGAGCGCCCGGATCAGCGGCCGGGTGGTGGACCAGTCCGGCGCGCCGGTGGCCGGCGCACGCGTCTACCTGCGGCAGGAAGAGTGGAGCCCGACCGATCCGGCCTCCAGCATGAGCGGCGCGGACGGCGCCTTCACGCTGTCCGGTGTCCCGGACGGCGTCTACCAGCTTTTTGCCGACAAGCAGGGCTTCGCCAGGAGCCGCGAAGGAAAGCTCATCGCGGTGGACGGCAGCCCGATGGGCGGGATCGAGGTCCGCCTGAGTCCGGGCGGCTCCATCGTCGGGCGCATCCTCGGCCTCGACTTCACGGATCTCTCGAAGGTCCAGGTCACGGCCGAATACCAGATGGGGCAGGTGATGCCGGACGGCAGCTATCGCATCGATCACGTCGCGCCGGGAGAGCAGCGGGTCACCGCATCCCTGTCCGGGAGAGCGCGGCAGGCCGAGGGCGACGTGGTGCTGGAGCCGGGAGTCTCCGAGGTGCGGCTCGATCTGGAATTCCGCGAC
>DASUNJ010000723.1:0-3664 GCA_036277235.1 Thermoanaerobaculia bacterium
CCGTGGGGCGTCTCCTCCGGGTGTGGCGTCCGGGCGATAATTGCGGGTATGAGCGACATCCTGTACCGGAACCGGTTCCGGATCCCGTCTACCCGATTGCTCGGATGGGATTACAGCCGGGGTGGAACCTATTGTGTGACGATCTGTACCCGGGACCGGGTTTGCTGGTTGGGAGAGATCTCAGAGGGAAGGATGGTGCTGTCGGGTCCTGGGGACATCGTCTCCGAAGAGTGGGAGGAGATGGCCCGTCGCCGGCCTCAGGTGGATCTCGATGCCTGGATCGTGATGCCCAACCACATTCACGGAATCGTCTGTCTTGATCCGCCGCGCCTCAACGGACGCCCGACGCCTTTGGGAGAGATGATCGGACAGTTCAAAGCCGCCTGTTCGCGCCGGATCTGGGGTACAGGCCAGCGAGATTTTGCTTGGCAGCCGAGGTTCTATGACCAGATCATCAGGAGCGACGACGTTCTACAGCGATTCCGGCGTTACATCGTGGAGAATCCCCTCCGCTGGGAAGATGATAAGCACCATCCAAACGCAGTGGACGGCCGGTGATATTTTCGGGAAGAGAGACGCCCCACGGGGCGTCTCTACAGCGGGGGGCACCTCCACCGTAACCCCCCAATGTAGAGACGCCCCGTGGGGCGTCTCCTCAGACGTGGTGTCTCCTCCAACGCCTGGACCAACCCAGACGGGTTCGGACGCCGGACCATGCGCTGGTTGACCCGCACCGAAGAAGAAACCCGTGACCTCGGCGCCTCCCTGGCGGCGGAGCTGGCGCCGGATGGCGTGCTCCTCCTCTCGGGCGACCTGGGGAGCGGCAAGACCGTGCTGGCCCAGGGGATCGCCCGTGGGCTGGGGATCGGGCCGCGGGAGGTCCAGTCGCCGACCTTCACCCTGATCCGCGAGCACCAGGGGTCCGGCGGACGGCTCGTCCACGTCGACCTCTATCGGCTCGATCCGTCGGAGGTGCCCGCCCTGGGACTTGAAGAGCTGCTGGCGGGGCGCGGCGTCAAGGTGATGGAATGGGCGGAGCGGCTGCCGTTCGAGGTCCCCGGGGCGCGATGGCTCCGGCTGCTGCGGCTGCCCGAGGGCGGGCGGGAAATCACTGAACAGACTTCACAGGAGGGTTTATGACCATAAAGAAGGTGGGTGTGCTCGGCTGCGGCCTCATGGGCTCGGGAATCGCCGAGGTGTGCGCGCGCTCCGGCTACGAGACCGTGGTGCGCGAAGTGAGCCAGGACCTGGTGGACAAGGGGCTGGGTCGGATCCAGGGCTCCCTGGCCAAGGCGGTGGAGAAGGGCAAGCTCGACGCCGCGGCCCGCGACGAGACGGTCGGCCGCCTGCGCGGCGCGGTCGACCTGGCCGACCTGGCCGACTGCGACCTCGTGGTCGAGGCCATCGTCGAGAACCTGGACGAGAAGCGCAAGACCTTCACCCACCTCGACGAGGTGGTCAAGGAGGGAGCCATCTTCGCCAGCAACACCTCGTCGCTGACGATCACCCAGATGTCCATGTTCACCCGCCGGCCCGACCGCTTCGTGGGGCTCCACTTCTTCAACCCGGTGCCGGTGATGAAGCTTTGCGAGGTGGTGCGCACCCTGATCACCTCGGAAGAGACCTTCAAGGAGGCCTTCGAGTTCGTCCGCTCGCTCGGCAAGGAGCCCATCGCCTGCCGCGACAACTCGGGCTTCATCGTCAACCGGCTGCTGGTCCCCTATCTCCTGGACGCCATCCGCGCCCTGGAAGAGGGAGTGGGGAGCGCCGAGGACATCGACAAGGGCATGCAGCTCGGCTGCGGCTACCCGATGGGGCCGTTCACCCTGCTCGACTTCGTGGGCCTGGACACGACCTACTACATCGCCAACATCATGTTCGAGGAGTACCGGGAGAAGCGCTTCGCGCCGCCGCCGCTCCTCAAGCAGATGGTGAACGCCGGCCGACTCGGCAGGAAGAGCGGCCGGGGCTTCTACGAGTACGGCAAGAAGTAGGTTAGACTGAACCCTTCCGGGGCCGCCGCTCGCGGCGGCCTCCTTATTTACAAACGTGTCTCCTGAAGAACCCCAAACATGACGCAAGTGACCCTCGCTGAAGAGGGGCTGGATACCGTCTTCGGCACCCATGACGAGAACCTGAGGCGCGTCGAGCGCACTTTCGAGGTGACGGTAACCGCCCGCGGCAACGAACTGAACATCCAGGGCGAGCCCGAGCGAGTCGAGGCGGCCGAGCGCCTCTTCACCGGTCTCAACGCTGTGACCGAGAAGGGCTACCGCTTCAAGCCCGGCGAGGTGCAGACCGCCATCCGCGTGATTGCCGAGGCCCCCGAGTCCTCGCTGGTCGATTTCTTCCTCCCCGACGGCATGCTGGCCGTCGTGCGGCGGATGGTGACTCCGCGCACCTTCAAGCAGCAGCTCTACATGCAGTCGATGATCGACTACGACATCGTCATCTCCATCGGCCCGGCGGGCACCGGCAAGACCTACCTCGCCGTGGCCATGGCCGCCGCCTACCTGCTGGAGAAGCGGGTGCGGCGCATCATCCTGGCCCGGCCCGCGGTCGAGGCCGGCGAGAAGCTCGGCTTCCTCCCCGGCGACCTGGCGGAGAAGGTCAACCCCTACCTGCGGCCGCTCCACGACGCCCTGCACGACATCATCGGCTATGAAAAGGTCGGACGCATGCTGGAGCGCGGCATCATCGAGGTCGCCCCCATCGCCTTCATGCGCGGCCGCACCCTGAACGACAGCTTCATCATCCTGGACGAGGCGCAGAACACGACCACCGAGCAGATGAAGATGTTCCTCACCCGCATCGGCTTCAACTCCAAGGCGGTGATCAACGGCGACATCACCCAGGTCGACCTGCCGCAGGGCCGGATGTCGGGTCTGCGCGAGGCGCAGGAGGTGCTCAGCGGCGTTCAGGGGATCAAGTTCTTCTTCTTCGACCAGCGGGACGTGGTCCGCCACGCCCTCGTCCAGAAGATCGTGACCGCGTACGACTCGTTCGACAAGCTGAAAGCCGACCGCGAGCGGGAAAAGACGGCCGTGCCGGCACCGGCCATCCAGGCGGAGGCTGGGTAGCAACCACCGGCGAAAGCTGGAACCGACATGTCGAGCCCTGCCCCGAAACGCCCGTCCCGGATCGATCTGCTCCAGACGGGCACCTTCCTCCTGCGGCGCCGGCTGCAGGAGAAGCGCCCCTGGCAGCGCGCCCTGGAGACGCCCTCCCTCTGGATGGCGCTCTTCCTGATCGTCGGCACCTGGACCCTGATGCCGGGCGCCTTCCTGTTCTCGCCGCGGGCGACCCCGGGCGCCATCGCCGCCCGGGATTACGTCGCCTCCCGCGACCTCCTGGTCTGGGATGAAGACGCCACCCGCACCAGGCAGCAGCAGGCCCGCGAAGCCATCCTGCCGGTTTACGACCTCGATCTGGGGGCCGTCGACGACCTCGACGGCCGCATCGAGCAGATCTTCGACCGCGGCCGGCGCCTCCTCGCCCGCAGCGCGCAAGCCGCGGCCGGCTCCGATGGAGATACCACGGGTACGGAAACGCCGGCCCCCGCCCCCTCCCTGACGGCCCAGGACCTCCTCAGGGAGATCCGCCCCGAGCAGCTCCGCCTCTCGGACGAGCACGCCGAGCTGCTGGTGCGCAAGAGGTTCTCGGC
>DASUNJ010000724.1:0-3379 GCA_036277235.1 Thermoanaerobaculia bacterium
TCGAGAGGTACGTGCCGGAGGCGAACAGGGTGGCCTTGCTGAGCTGGCGGAAGGCCTGGACGTCGAACAGGATCCCCCAGCCGCCGTCGCCCAACTGCACCGACTGGTCCACCGCCTTGACCGCCCGGTTGGTGCCGTCGATGTTCGCGTACTCCTGGGTGACGTCGTACTCGCCGGTGGGCGCCTTGACCCCCAGCCCGAGGGAGACGTTGTGGCGGCTTTCGGTAGCGAACACCCAGTAGCGGCCCGTCAGACTGATGTCTCCCAGCCCGCTCGCCTCCTGCTTCTCGCGCGGACCCGGCACCGGCCGGATCGGCGTGGGCACGGCCCAGGACGCCTTCACCAGGGGCACGCCCAGAGCAAAGCTGAGGCGGTCCGTCGCCGTGTAGGAGAGGCCGATGTCGAGCGCCTGCTGCGTGTTGACGACATAGGTTTGCTCCCGGTCGCGGACGCGCTGGTGCTCGGTGCCACTGTAATGGTCGTCGGAATCCAGGCCGCGATAGGAGAGGCTCATGTGCCAATCACCCTTCGCGGGGACCAGCCTGCTTGCCGCGCCAAACACGGGCGCGGTCTGGCGGATGAGCACTCAGCCCTGGCCGGCGGCCGGACGGGAAACCGTCAGGCCGAAAGCCAGGGAGGCGGCAACGGTGAGGAATGGCAGGAAACGTCTGGACATGGCAAAACCCCTATCGGAAGTAGAAGGGCGGATTCTACCTCAGGAGCAAGGCGGACACTGCCCTCTGTCCGCGCGGCGGGTAGACCAGAATGCCATGCGGCTTGAAGGTGACCCGGAGCGGGAGCTCCGAGACGAAGAAGGCGCTCCGGCTCTCCGGGCGCAGGCGCAGCTTCGGAAGCCCCCAGTTCTGCGGGGCCTCGATCGTCAGGAAGTCACCCTCTCGCGCGATGACGAAGATCCCCTCTCCCTGCGCCTCATACCGGCCCACATAGGCGTCGAGCACCGCCGGATCGAGGGCGATCTCGGTGCGCTTCGTGACGGTCGCCTTCGGCAGCGGCAGATCCGACCGCAACAGATGACGCGCGACCTCGCCGACGCCTGCCACCTGGTTCGAGAGCACGACGACCCCGACCCGCCTCTTCGGGTCCCAGGCCACCGAGCTGGCATAGCCGAACGTGCCGCCGTCGTGGAAGATCAGCGTGCCGTCTTTCTCCGCAATCTCCGCCCAGGCCAGCGCCTGCGCAAATGGCGAAGGGTCGTAGCCCATGGCCACGCGCAGCAGCTTCGCGAGGTCATTGACGGTGGAAACGGCGCCGCCGGCGGCCGGCATGAGCGAATAAACGGGAATCGCAGAGAAGAGCGGCGACGGCTGCAGGCTGGCATCGTGGCCGGCCGCGAGCCTCGCCTGGAGCTGTGGAGAAAGCGTGATAGCGGTGCTCTCCAGCTTCAGCGGAGCGAGGACGCGCTTGCGCAGCAGGCTCTCGAAATCCATGCCAGCCCTGGATGCGAGAGCCTCTCCCAGAAGCCAGTACCCGAGGTTCGAGTACTCCCGCTCGGCGCCGATCTCGCGGGGCAGCTCGTACCGGCTCAGGAACGGATAGAGCTGCGGGTCGTCCGGCATGAACGGCAGGCCCGAGGTATGAGTGGTCAGGTCCAGGAGAGTGATCGACCGGCCGTTCCGTTCGGGGATCTTGACTCCAGAGGGCAGATGCTTCGCCACGGCATCCGTGAGCGCGACCTCTCCCCGCCCGGCCATGTCGGCGAGCAGGAGCGCGGTAAGGACCTTGGTCACGGAGCCGATCTCAAAGACCGTACCGCCATCCAACGGGATACGGCCGTACGTGATCACCCTCGTGCCCTGCGGCTCGACCACGCCGACAACGACGCCGACGCCCTCTCCTTCGGCGCCGCCCCATTCAGCGAGCACCTTTCGGATCTCTGCATCCGACGGAAGAACGATCGCGCCTGCCTGTGGCAAGAGCAGCGCCAATAGCAGTGTCATTGGAATCATAGGGCCCCCTTGAGGCCTTACGCTGCTGCTCGCCCTTGGGGTTTCAAGTCAAACCGAGTATGCTCCGAATACGCCCCGCCGAGGCTCCTCCCCCAGAGGGGATGCTCCGACCCCCTGCGTACTTGGAGCAAGTACCAGTTCCCGAGAGAGAATTTCCCTTTCATTCTGAGCATCTGAGGCGTTATCGAGGGCTCCGACAGACGATTATGCTCCGAATGTGTGAGAACGAGGCTCCGAAGCGAGCAGTTTTGCTCCGAAAGCAGTCGAAGATGCTCCCAAAACGAAGTTGCCTGCGGTTCGTATCAAGGATTATGCTCCTAAAACGCGTGTACTTGGAGCATAATCGTGGACACCAAAGACGGAAACCTATGTTTTCGGAGCATCCGGACGCGGCGGAGACCCTGCGGGAGCTGCGGATGCTCCGAATCAGCCCAGAGGAGATACCGGTGGCTCTTCTGTTGTCCCTTCGCCGTCCATTTGACTCGTCCGCTCCCCGAGCGTACCTTTTAACCTCAAGACCAGAATAGGAGACGTCGATGTTGAACAAACGGTGGGCTCTTCCGGTCCTGCTCTTCGTACTGCTTGGCGCCGTCCTCAGCGCAAGGGAGCCGAGCCCGCGCTACGAAATGGAGATTCGGCGCACCGCGACCGGCATCGAGCTCAAGTGCAAGAGCGGCTGCGACTGGAAGGAGCTCACCGGCGACTGCGGCGAGGACAAGCCGTGCTTCTTCCTCTTAGACCAGAGTGGTATTCGAGTGCTTCCCGAAGGGTAGCTGCCGCCCGCCTGCAGAACTACCGTCTCGTTGACAGCATCTTGTTATTATGACATAAAATGGAAAGACTCTCTTCAGGAGGGCTTTCCGATGCCCCTCGGCAACCGCCCCGCGCTCCTGCTCCTCCTGCTCGGCGTCCTGGCGCCGGGCTTGCTGCTCGCCCAGACGCCGTATCTGGTCCGGGACATCAACACCACCCTTGAATGGGAAAAGGGCTTCCCCTCGCCCGCAGCGCTCGCCACTCCGGATGGCATTTACTATGTCTTCGACGATGGCCGCCATGGGCCCGAGCTCTGGCGCACCACCTCTTCCGGCGCCTCTCTGGTGCGCGACCTGTGCCCCGGCCTCTGCGGCTCGTCGCCCCGCGATCTCGCCGAGCTCGACGGCAAGGTCTACTTCTTTGCCGACGACGGCACCACCGGCGAGGAGCTGTGGCGGACGGACGGCACACCCGGCGGGACCACTCTGGTGCTCGACCGCTGCCCGGGACCATGCCCGGGTGCCGGATCGCCCATGGTGCTCGCGGGTGACGCCCTCTTCTTCCGCGCCCCCGACGGCAATGGGTTGGAGCTGTGGACCAGCGACGGCACCGGCGTGGGCACCCGCCAGGTGGCCGACATCTGCCCAGGCTGCAACGCC
>DASUNJ010000725.1:0-2600 GCA_036277235.1 Thermoanaerobaculia bacterium
GAGCCACGGTGGCGGCGCGGCCGAAGCGCAGCCCGCGGGCGGCCAGCGCGTCGAGGTTCGGCGTCGCCGCGGCGGCGTAGCCGTAGCTGCCGAGGCGGTCGGCGCGCAGGGTGTCCAGGGTGAGGACGACCACGTTCCATCCCTTGGCGGCGCCGCCGAGCTGGACGCGCTCCTTCTCGGGAGCGGGGGGAGCGGACTCGGGAGTGCAGGCCAGGCAGAACAGGAGGCTGAAGATCAGGCGTCGGGGCACGGCGCGGAATTGTAGCCCAGGCTTGCATCCGTTCCCGGAATGAGATAGAAAACCCGCACCCCTTGCACCGCCCGGGCGTTCAGGCCCGGGTGATTTGCGCCTGCGCGCCACCTCCGCTCCCTTTCCCGAGGAGAAGCGGAGATGATCGCTGAAATCAAGGAAGAGGTAGATGGCTGGGAGACGGTCGTGGGGACCCACGACCTCTGGCTGCGCAAGCGCGTGCGCAACGGGATGCGGCGCCTGGGGCTGCGGCCCCGCCCGGACGAGATCGGCGAGAGCGTCCAGGAGGTCTACTGCCGGCTGCTGCAGGGCGGGCCCCGCCGCCTGCGGCGGCTCCGCGGGATCGGACACAGCGGCGTCCTGACCTACCTGGGCCGGGTCGCGGACAGCGTCCTGGTCGACGAGATACGGGCGGCCAGGGCCGCCAAGCGCCGCGGTGGCGCGAGCTCCCATCTGGCCCGGATGTGCGTCCAGCGGTTCGACCTTCCCGATGCTGACCCCGAGGGCGCATTGCTGGAGTCCGAGCGCCGGCGGATGCTGGTGCGGCACCTCCTGGACCTGGCCGAGAGGGAAGGGCTCACCCGGCGCGACGTCCGCATCCTGTGGCTGGCGGTGGTGGAGGAGTGGCGGAGCCGCGACCTCGCCCGCGCCTTCGAGCTCACGCCGCGGTACGTGGACACGCTGCTGCACCGGGTGCGGCGTCAGCTCCGCGGGCGGCTTCGGGCTTGAACTATCATGCCTGCCATGCGCGTCTTCACCGACCCCCGCTGCCTCCAGCACCATTCCCCCCGCGGCTATCCCGAGCGGCCCGAGCGGCTCTCGTCGATCGTCGACCATCTCCGCGCCCAAGGCTGGGACGTCGCGGAGGAAAAGTGGGAGGGGGACGCGCGGCAAGCGGTTCTCGCTCTTCACGAGGAACGCTACGTCGAGCGCTTCGAGCGCGCCGTGCAGCGCGGCGACTCGCTGCTCGACTCGGCGGACAACCCGCTGTCGTCCGGCACCTGGGAAGCGTCCTGGGCCGCGGTGGAAACGGCGCTGGCGGCGGCGGATTGGGCTTTCGCCGGCAGCCAAGCCTTTGCCGCCGTGCGCCCGCCGGGGCACCACGCCGAGCGGGCGGTCGCCATGGGCTTCTGTTTCTTCAACAACGTGGCCGTGGCCGCCGAGCACCTGCGCCGCAAGGGCGCGGAGAGGGTCGCGGTCTTCGACTTCGACGTCCACCACGGCAACGGCACGCAGCACCTGTTCGAGAGCCGGGCCGACGTCTTCTACGCCAGCACCCCCCAGTACCCGTTCTATCCAGGGACCGGCGCCGCCTCGGAGACCGGCGTCGGCGACGGCGAGGGTGCGACCCTCAACGTGCCGCTGCCGGCCGGCACGGACGACGCGGGCTACGCCGAGGCGATCCAGGGGAAAGTGATCCCCGCCCTGCGCGCCTTCGCCCCGGACGTCCTCCTCGTCTCCGCCGGCTTCGACGCCTGGCAGAACGACCCCCTCGGCGGCATGCGCGTCACCGAAGAAGGTTTCCGGAGCTGGGGGGAATGGCTGCGCGCGCTCGCCGACGAGGTCTGCGGCGGCCGTCTCCTGGCCGTCCTCGAAGGCGGATACGACCTGGCCAGCTTGCCCCGGCTGGTGGAGGCCAGTCTAAAAGGCTTCGCACAAAGAGATTGACTTTCGTCTATAGGCCGCTTTACAATACCCGAAAGTTCACGTAATACTTTAGACATCAGCAGCTTTCGTTGGATTCCGGCGTGGTTGTTGCCGCCGGTCGCGAGGAGAAGACCGATGAAGCGCAACGTCATCCTGGGTATCTGTGTGCTGGCGCTGGCGACCGTGACCCCCGTGTGGGCGGCGCAGCCGTTCGGGTTTCTGGACGGCAAGGTGGACCGGGGCAACGCCGGAGACGGCGTCCTGGGCATCGTGGGCTGGGCACTGGACGACAACGGCATCGCGGCGGTCGACATCTACGTCGACGGCGAGCCCGCGGGCCGCGCCCACTATGGCCAGGGGCGCCCGAGCGTGAGGAAGAGGTTCCCGGGCTTCCCCGATTCGAAGGCCCCGGGCTTCGGCTACGCCCTCGACACGTCCAGGTACCTCAACGGCCTGCACAAGGTCCAGGCCCTGGTGCGGACCAAGGCGGGCGAGACCCGCTTCCTCAATGCCATCACGCTCGAGTTCCTCAACAACCCGCACAACCTGAAGCCTTTCGGCAAGATCGAGTTCCCCGCGCACCAGGCCGAGATGCGGGGCAACTGCAACATCGCCGACACGGTCCGCCGGTACAGCGTCATCAGCGGCTATGCCATGGACGTCGGGCTGACCGAGGAGGATGAAGGCGTCGGCTACGTCGAGC
>DASUNJ010000726.1:0-2420 GCA_036277235.1 Thermoanaerobaculia bacterium
CCCTGGCCACCGGAGTTCCAATGGGTGTCCATCCGTCCTGAGACGGTGGTTCAGCCCGCCGAGATCGAAGTCGGGGACAAGCGCTTCGACGACACCTTTTTCATCGGGGGACCGTCGAATCTGGTGCTCGCGCTGCTCGACGCGGAGACTCGCCGGCTGCTGTTTCACATGAGCCTCAATGGCAAGCTGGACATCTCTCGAGGCGAGCTCCGGGTGGTCCTGATGCCTGACGAGAATGTCCCTCACGCCCTGCCTCTCCTCCTCGACGTCGGCCGGCGATTCGCTCAACCGATGGACATTCCGCGGCGTCTGGCCGAGAACGCTCACCAGGATCCCGTGCCCTGGGTGCGGCTTCAGAATCTCCGCCTCCTGATTCGTGAGCTTCCTGACGATCCGGCTACCGCCGAGGCGCTCCGCAAGGCCTGCTCGGACCCGAGCCCCGCGATCCGGCTTCTGGCAGCCAAGGAATTGGGCGCCGAAGGACAGGGCGTCCTCCTCGAGCTCGCGGAGGGCCTGCTGGACGATGCCGTGAGCGCGGCAGCCATCTCGATCCTAGAACCGGAGCTGCCGTTCGAGCGCACGAGGGCCATCCTCGACCGCGCATTGAACCAGCGCAAGATCCGGGCGGCCTGCTCCTGCCTGGAGGCGATCGGCCGCGGCCGGGACCCCGCTGCCGTCGACCTGCTGGCGAAGGTCTTGGAAAACGAGCACGGTGGGCTGGCCCCCACCTCGGCCTGGGCTCTGGGTATGACCGGCAGCCCGGCCGCCGAACCGCCGCTGATCGCGGCTCTCCAGCGCGACAATGAGGCCCTCCGGTTGGTCGCGGCGCAGGCGCTCGGCCACGTCGGCTCGGTGGCCGCCGTGCTGCCGTTGAAAGAAATGTCCGGTCCCTATCTGTTCGGCGAAATCCGCAAGGCCGCACGCCAGGCGATCGCCGAGATTCAGTCCCGCGTCCAGGGCGCTTCGCCCGGCCAACTGTCGCTGACCGGAGCGGAAGCCGGCCAGTTGTCGCTGGCCGAGGCCGAGGAGGGCCAACTGTCGCTCGCCGAGGACCCGGCCGGGCAGCTTTCGCTTCCGCCTGAGGAGACTCCAGCATGATAGAAGCGGTGCTCCTCCTCCTGGTCGGCGGCGCCGTCGCCGGCTTCGCCATTCTGGAAATCCGCGGGCGTCGGCGGGGCTGGCAGGATGTTGCGATGTCCTGCGGCCTGGAGGTCACGGAGGTCTCTCATGGCTGGAGACCGCGGCTCGAGGCACGAGACGGGCTGGGGGAGGTGCGGATCGGGCTCTCCGGAGACGGAGTCCGGGCTCGGATCGTGGCCGAAGTCTCACGGCCGCCGGATTTCGACCTGGTGACGATCCGTCCCCAGCCGCCGGGCTTCGTGCCCGAGATCGACCTCCGGGACATGGCCTTCGACGGCGAGTTCCACATCCTGGGACCGGCGCTCCTCGTATCCGCGTTGCTCGACGAAGAGACGCGCCGCCTGCTGTCCGTCCTGAACACCGAGGGCCGGATGGAGATCTCCGCCAGCGCGTTGCGCGTGGACCTGCCCGACGGGAAGGTCTCCCGTGTCCTGCCCATGCTCCTGGACCTGCGCAAGCGGTTCGCCGAGCCGCTGCACATCCCCCGGCGCCTGGCCGAGAACGCCACGCGCGACCCCGTGCCCGGGGTGCGGGTACACAACCTGCTCCTCCTGATCAACCAGCTCCCCGACGCTCCGGAGACCGCCGAGGCGCTCCGCGCGGTCCGTTCGGACCCGAGCCCCGAAGTCCGTCTGCGGATCGCCATCGAGTTGGAGTCGGAAGGCCGAGACATCCGGCGGACGCTCGCCACGGACCTGAAGGACGACACCGCCAGCGCAAGGGCCCTGTCTTCCGTGGGTGTAGAGCTGCCGTTCGAGCAATTGCGAGACCTCCTGGACCGCGCCTTGAGCCGGCACCGCCGCCAGACGGCCGGCGCCTGCCTGACGGCGATCGGATACAGCGGAGCCGCCGGAGCCGTCGAGGTGCTGGTGAAGGTGATGGAACGGGACTACGGGGATCTGGCCCCCGCCGCGGCCCGGGCGCTGGGAGCGACTGGAAGCCCGGCCGCCGAACCGCCGCTGCTCCAGGCTCTCGAGCGCGATCAGCCGGATTTGCAGGTGGCCGCGACGGAAGCGCTGGGCCGCGTCGGCTCGGCGGCGACCGTGCTCCCGCTGCAGGAAGTGGCCGAGCGCTCCAATCTCGACGCCGGCATCCGCCAGGCCGCCCGCCACGCCATCGCCGAGATCCAGTCCCGCGTCCTGGGCGCCTCGCCCGGCCAGCTGTCGCTGGCCGGGGCGGAAGCAGGTCAGTTGTCGCTGGCCGAGGCCGATACTGGCCAACTGTCGCTCGCAACCGATCCGGCCGGACAGCTCTCGCTTGGTGATGATGAGGACCAGAAA
>DASUNJ010000727.1:0-10571 GCA_036277235.1 Thermoanaerobaculia bacterium
GTAGGCAGCGCCGGTCCTCACCGGCGGTTTTGCGCGAAGGCAGAGTCGAGGCCGGAGATCTCGTCGAGCTGCTCGGCGAAGACCCGCACCTCGTGACCGTGGACGACATCAACCGCCTTTTCCTGGGGGAGCGGAACGACGATGTTCTGGCGCGGGCTCTCAAGGTCGAGGTTCTGCCGGAAGACTGGAAGGTCCACCTGCTGCGGCAGTCAGAGCGTTAGAAGCCCCCCACGGGCGGGCCCGGACAGCGCAAGGCGAATGTTCGGTCGGCGCCAAGGGGCTGATCGAGCAGGCCTTGCCCGACGATGCGGGTCTCGCCGCGGCCCTTCTCGAGGGTGATGGACTGGCAGTCCGGGTCTTCTTCCAAGGCCGCGATCAGGCGCGAGGCGTGGGAGACCACCCAGACCTGGGTCTCCCGGGCGCCGGGCCGGATGAGGTGCGCCAGGGAGAGCATCAGGTCCGGGTGTGGAGGCTGATCTACGGCTCGTTGAGGACCATGAGGCCGAGGTGCGGGCTGAGGAGCCTCGCCAGTTCCTCCGACTAATCGAGCCCCCAACTCACCATGCAAGTCGCGCCACCGGTCCCTGAAAGCTTCTGGAGACTGACCTTGATGCTGGTTTCGAACCGTATGTTTGTGGGAAGGACCGCCGTATGCAAATCTCCATTCGGGTCAGGCTGCCAGATCGCGGAGGCAGGATTGATGGTCTGTGCCGTGCCGCCGTCCACATAGAAATGGAGCCTCACATTTGCGGTACTGATGCCAACCTTGGAGCACTGGTAGCCTTTGATGTTTCCCGAGTCGCTGGTGAGAGGGATGATGTCGACCGGTGTAGCTGTAAGGAGCACAGTATTAGTATCGAGACGAGGTCTCGTCTGCCCCTCGTCCACCGCCCAGGCGCCGGAAGCGACCGACAGGGTCAGGACAAAGGCGAACAGGGCTCTGACTCGAACAGTGTTCATGACGTCTCCTTTCGGGATATTTCCCACAAATGGTCCCCGGACCACTTCGGCCCTAGGCCTCACGGTAGCCGTGGAGCCGGACATCCGCTTGCTAATACATGTCAGGACTACCAGATTCGTTTCATACCCTTCTACAAGGCTCAGCCCTTGGGCAGAGAGCGGGCAGAGCCGCCCAACCCTGGTCGGTTGAGCGGACTCCTGACGTCGCCGCTCACCTCCAACGACGTTCGTCTTGTTCGGAAAGGTGTGAGCATGCTGGCGTAGGATGGCCGCCGAGCTGGGCGGCAATTGTCGCTGCTCCTGCAAGAAGGCCGGGCCTCCGGCCCAACCTCTTGAGGATGCCGGCGAGACGCCAGCGGTCCCAGGGAAAACGCTCACATCGAGCAGGAGCGGCTCGGGCTATGCGCGAGCGCCTCGCGCACGAGATAAACGGCTCGCGCAAGGCCCGAGCGCCCCGTGCGGGAGATGAGCGGCTCGCGCTATGCACGAGCGCCTCGCCCATGAGATGAGCGGCGCCGGTGCTAACCTTGGCCCATGAAGCTCCTCTCCATCCAGGTCGGGCTGCCCCGGGAAGTGACCTGGCAGCGCCGGACCGTCTCGACGGGCATCTTCAAGGAGCCCGTCGAGGGACCGGTGATGCTGCGCACGCTCAACCTGGACGGCGACCGGCAGGCTGACCTTTCGGTCCATGGCGGGACGCACAAGGCGGTCTATGTCTATCCGAGCGAGCACTATGGGCACTGGAGCGCCGAGCTGCCGGATGTCGAGCTGCCTTGGGGGGCTTTCGGCGAGAACTTCACGACCGGGGGACTCCTGGAAGACCGGGTCCACATCGGGGACCGCTTCCGGATCGGCGAGGCCGAAGTGGTGGTCACGCAGCCCCGCATGCCGTGCTTCAAGCTGGGGATCAAGTTCGGAGATCCGGGGATCGTCCCGCGTTTCCTGGAGAGCCGGCGCTCCGGCTTCTATCTCGCCGTGCTGCGAGAGGGCAGGGTCGAGGCCGGAGATCCCGTCGAGCTGCTCGGCGAGGACCCGCACCTCGTGACCGTGGACGACGTCTACCGTCTCTTCCTGGGGGAGCGGGACGACGACGTTCTCGCGCGGGCTCTCAAGGTCGAGGTGCTTCCGGAAGGCTGGAAGGTCCACCTGCTGCGGCAGTCGGAGCGCTAGAAGCCCCCCACGGGCGGGCCAGCTTCCGCCATAGAACCACCAATACCTCCTCCTCGGCCGCAAGGGGACGTTCCTCATCCCGCATCAAGATCCGGGCTCCGGACACCTCGGACGGCTTCCGGCCCGCCCACTCGGCGCCGGCTTTCCGCTGTTGCAGCACGAGCAGCCGGTCCTGGATGAGAAAGGCCTTGACCACGCCCGGGAAAAGGGCCGAGGCCACGAAGGTGGGCGCCGCAATGCTCGAGGCCCCCATGGCCGCGTCGATGCCCAGCGTGCTCTCGACCTTGCGGGCGAAGTCGGCGTCGAACAGGCGCACGACCGTGCGGATGCCGGGGCTCGACTGGCGGGCGGCGAGAGCGATTCCCAGGTTCACGGCGTCGTCGTCGGTGGCTGCGATCACCGCGCGGGCCTTGGCGATCCCGGCCCGGAGGAGCGTGTCGTTCAGGCGCGCATCGCCGATCACCACCGTGGCGCTGGAGCGCACGTCGGCAAGGAACGGCCGGTCCGCATCGGCATCGACGGCGACCACCGGCACCCCGACGGCGGTCAGCTCGCGGACCACCCGCAAGCCCACGTTTCCCATCCCCACGACGACGACGTGCCCGTGCTCGGGCATCGGCCGGCTGCCCAGGAGCTTGCGCAGGCGCGAGCCCACCACGTAGTCGGTGAGCATCGAGTACAGCGTGGCCAGGGTGATCGAGCCGAGGATCATCAGGAGGACTTCGTACAGCTTGATCTCGGGGCCGGCCTGCTCGGGCAGGACGACCTCGCCGTGCAGGTTCGTGACCGTGAGGAAGAGCGCATCCACCAGCGAGCGGCTCAGCCCATAGAACACCGTGATCGTCAGCGGGAGGATGACGCAGAGGCTCAGGAACACCACCCGCAGGGCGAGCGGCTCCTCCTTCCAGACGGCGGCGAGGCGGGACAGGGACCGGCCGATCCGGCGCAGGAAAGGCTCGCGCGCGGGCTCCGCGCTCCGGGGCGAGCTGAAGAGGCGGTCCCAATCCTCCTTGCGGCCCAGCAGCAGGTCGTCCTCCAAGTCGTCTGCCATGAGTGGGATCAGTCCCGGGAGCGGGCCGCTCGCCTTGTGCCGTCCCACCACGAACGGGGTGCCCTGAAAGGAGAAGGTGCCCAGGACCGCCTCGCCGAGGGCGGCGGCGGCGAAGCTGGGGGCTGCCAGGGTGGATGTGCCGAGCGCCCGCTGGAGGTCGAACGTGCCCTCGAGCTGGCGCGCCAGGCCCTGATCGAAGAGACGGATCACGACCGGCATGTCCGGCCGGATGCGCCGGGCGTCCAGGGCGGCCTCGATGTTGACCAGGTCCTGGTCGGTGGCCGCGATGAGCAGCCTGGCCGTGGCGAGCCCCGCCTCATGGAGGTTCTGATCGGCCCGGGCATCGCCCGTCACGATGCGGACCCCGAAGGATGCGGCCGTCCGCAGCCGCTCTTCCCGCGCCTGGAGGGAGATGACCACGACCTGCTCTCCCAGGCGGTGGAGGAGCTCGACCACCCGGTACCCGACGTCTCCCAATCCGCAGACGATGCAGTGTCCCGTCATGGGCGCTACTCTAGCTGCTTACGTATCTCTTTGTGAGACGTGCGATAAACTGGCGCCCGGAGATCAAACCCATGAGCGAGTGGCAGGAGATCGCCCAGCAGCGGCCGAAAGACGTCGACGAAGCCCTTCCGTGCATGCGCAGGGCCCTTGACTACTTCCACGCCCACAACGACTACCGGGCGGTTTTCCTACGCGCCTACTACATCATCACCCTGGAGGTGCACGCGGCCGTCCACCAGCTCGGCGACTACAAGGAGCGAATCTTTTTCGATCCCGGCTGGGTCAAGCTCCTGGCCGGCAAGTTCGCCAACCTCTACTTCCAGTCCCTGACCACGGACGAGCGCCCGCCCGAGTCCGAGAAGGCCTGGAAGCTCGCGCACAAGATGGCCACGGAGAAGTCCTCCACCGTGCTCCAGGACCTGATCCTGGGCATCAACGCGCACATCAATTACGACCTCGCCTACGGCAACGCCTGGAACCTGAAGGAGCACGGGGACCATGCGGACCACCTGCTGCTCCCGCGGCGCAAGTTCGACCACGACCAGATCAACAACCTCCTGGTGCGCTGCGCGCCGCGCATCCAGCAGGTGCTGACGCGGGACTACGGCGGCGGCATGATGATCCTCAGCCGGTTCTTCGGCAATTGGGACGAGCGGCTCACCGGCCTGGGTCTCAAGTACTACCGCGAGCGCGTCTGGTGGAACGCGGTCTCCTTCCTCTGCGCGGGCGAGGGCCTGGAGACGGCCCTGGTGCACGACAAGCTCAACTGGGAGTCGTACAAGGTGGCGAAGTTCGTGACCCGGCGCGTCTTCTGGCAGCAGGTGGTCTGGTTCTTCGGACGCCTGCTGCGCAAGCGGCGCTTCGGCCGCATCGAGATCGAGGGCATCGGCGGCATGTCGGCCGTCCAGGGCAAGACCGCGACGCGCCTCAAGGAAGCGGTCCAGCCGTTCTGACGGATGCGCCGCATCCCGCTCTCCGCGAAACTGATCTATACCGCCTGGATGGCGGTGTGGATACCGGTCTACTGGGTCCACTCCGGCCCGGAGAATTTCCTCTGGCTGTGCGACGTGGCCAACTTCCTCATCGGGCTGGCGCTCTGGATGGAGAGCCCGCTCCTGATCTCCGCGCAGGCCGTAGGCGTGCTCTTCGTCCAGATCCTCTGGGCCGGCGACTATTTCGGCAGGCTGATCCTGGGATTCCATCCGATCGGCGGCACGGAGTACATGTTCGACGAGGCCAAGCCGCTCTACCTGCGCCTCTTCTCGCTTTTCCACGTGGCCATGCCGCCGTTGCTGCTCTGGGCGGTCAAGCGGCTCGGTTACGACCGGCGGGGTTGGCGGCTGCAGACCGCGATCACCTGGGTGCTGCTGCCCGCCACCTGGCTGCTGGTCGGCCCGGACCGGAACATCAACTGGGTCTGGAAACCTTTCAACAAGCCCCAGGACCTGCTCTCGCCGCCCATTTACCTCTTGGCGCTGTGCTTCCTCTATCCGCTTCTGCTGTACCTCCCTACCCACCTGGCGCTCAGCCGGTGGATGCGAGTTGCCATTCGAGAATAAGCTCAAACTTGCAGCGAAATCCCGCGAGTGCAATCGGAGCCCCCCTTCCAGCACATATCCAGTAGCCGTGGTTCCATGGTAGACTGTACATACGCTTTCAATGTCTTGCAGCGGCAGTCTGTTTCCTTCTGCGTTTTCGACCCTGCCGGGGCTCGGGAAGGTCCCGCCGCGGGTTCCGAGAATACGACCAAGGAGGGTGGCACATGGCTCCTCAATCCCAATCCAATGTGGAAAGGCTGGCGCAGGCGGGCGTGGTCAAGGCAGAAGTGCTTTCGGCGGAAGAGATTGCAATCATCAACGACGACTTCTCGGAGGCCGAGGTCATTCACCTGATCTCCGCTCACGAGAAACTCGGCACGTACCCGCGAAAGAGAAAGTACTGCGCCTGGTGGGTCTGATGGAGATGACCCGCCAGAGTGAAGCGCTCAACCGGAAGATCCTGCTGGCCGGATCACGGCTCTGGTCGGTAACGGAAGCTTTCTTCGACCATCCCGATCTCGGCAGGCTCCTTCCGGAGTACCTGTTTCTGGTGCACTGCTCGATGCGGGCCACGGTGCCCCTGATGGAGGCCGCGGAGCGCCGCGCCCGCGAGCTGTCCGAGGCGGACCCGGTGGCGGCCCGGCTCGTCCCGTACTTCCAGGAGCACTGCCAGGAAGAGATGGACCATGACGAGTGGCTCCTGGAGGATCTCGAGGCCCTGGGAGTCGAGCGCGCCTCGGTGCTGGGACGCACTCCACCTGCCGAGGTCGCGTCTCTGGTGGGCGCCCAGTACTACTGGATTTCTCATGCCCACCCTGTCGCCCTCCTGGGTTGGTTCGCCGTTCTCGAGGGAAATCCTCCGCCTCCCGAAATGGTCGTCCGTCTCCGGGAGCGAACCGGCGTGCCCGAGCGGGCGCTGCGGACTCTGTACGAGCATGCCGTTCTGGACCTTCATCATCGGGATGACCTCAACGACCTGATCGACAGCCTGGCGCTGAGGCCGGAGCACGTCGAGTTGATGGGGCTCAGCGCGCTCCACGTCATCGACCAACTGGTCCGAATCCTCGATCGAGTCATGATCCTCGCGGGAAACGGTCATGTCCACTGAGGCAGGGAAGGTCGCCTTGAGCACCGGCGAAACGCAATCGGCGGTTGTCCTGAAGACAGTCCTCATCAGCGACCTGGTGGACAGCACCCGCCTCGTGGAGCAGCTCGGCGACCGCAGGGCTGCGGAGCTCTTCCGGCGCCATGATCAACTCGCCCGGGCCTTGCTGGCCCGCTATCAGGGCCGGGAGATCGACAAGACCGATGGTTTCCTGATGCTGTTCGATCGGCCGATCGAGGCCGTGGAGTATGCCCTGGCCTACCATGAGATGCTCGCGGGACTCGCGCAGGAAACGGGGCTCTCGCTGAGCGCGCGGGTCGGGATCCATTTCGGGGAAGTCCTGCTGCACAACAATGAGGCGGAGGATGTCATCCGAGGGGCCAAGCCGTTGGAGGTGGAGGGGTTGGCCAAGCCGATGGCGGCCCGCCTGATGGGAATGGCCCGGGCTGGCCAGATTCTGCTCACGCGCGGCGCGTTCGACCTCGCGCGCCGAGGCGAGATAGGGACCGCCAGGCGCCATGCCTTGCGCTGGCTGTCCCACGACCACTACCTTCTCAAGGGAGTGAGCGAGCCCGTCGAGATCTTCGAAGTGGGCGTCGAGGGCACGGCTCCTCTGGAACCTCCTCCGGACTCGGAAAAGGCGCAGCGTGGGGCGCGGATTCCGACGATTCTCGTCCTGCCCTTCGATGACCTCTCGCCCGATCGCGACAGCAGCTACTTCAGCGAGGGCCTGACCGACGAGATCATCACGGACCTCTCCGGGCTCGCCGCGCTGCGAGTCATCTCGCGGACCTCCGCCATGCAGCTCAAGGGCAGCCAGAAGGACATCCGCAGCATCGGCAGGGAGCTCAAAGTCCAGTATGTGCTGGAGGGCAGCGTCAGGAGATCCGGAGACCAGATCCGCATCTCGGCCAAGCTTGCGGACACCGCCACCTGCGAGCTGCTCTGGGCCGAGAGGTTCAAGGGGGATTTCGAAGACGTGTTCGAGATCCAGGAAAACATCTCGCGCACCATCGTCAAATCTCTCGCCCTCAAGTTGAGCCATCGCGACGATCAGCGGCTCGCACGCCGGCGGTTCGCCAACATCCAGGCCTATGACTACTATCTTCGGGCGAAGCAGGAGGTCCTTCACTTCACGGAGCCGGGCCTGCACCGGGCCTTGACCTATCTCCAGGCCGCCGCGGATCTGGAAGGCGAGAACGTCCCCCTGATCTCCGCCATGGGACACGTCTATTGGCAGTTCGTCAACGCGGGCATCAGCACGGATCCCGCCTATCTCGACAAGGCGCAGGCATGCGCGGAGAGGATCCTGGCCCTGGACCCCGAGTCGCCTCATGGACATCGTCTGTCCGGGATGGTCGGGAGCACCGGCGGGCGTGTTCCCCCGGCCGAAGTCGCCGGACACCTCCGGCGCGCGCTCAATCGAGATCCCAACGATACCGACACCCTTTTCTGGCTTTCGACCCTGTACGGTTTCATGGGGCACGCCTCCGAAGCCGCTCCCCTGGTGGAGCGGCTCCTCAAGATCGATCCCCTGACGCCGATGCACCACCTTCTTCCTGGCCTCCTGGCCCTGATGGATGGGCGGTTCGAACAGGCGGGAGATGCCCTCCAGAAGGCTCAGGCCATGGAGCCGCAAAACCCGATGATCCGTCTGCTGCGCGCGCAGGCGCTCGCAATGAGCCGGAGGTCCGGCGAGGCCGTCGCCATATTCGAGGAGATTCAACAGGAGTCGCCGGAGAGCCTCTTCGGCCGGCTTGCGCAGGTCTACGCTCTGGCGCTGCGCCAGCAGAAAGCCGAGGCCTTGAGCTGCATTACCGACGACCTGGCCGAAATGGTCCGCTCCGACTTCCAATATTCCTGGAGCCTGGCTCAGTGCTACGCGGTTCTGGGCGAGGCGGAGCGTGCCCTGGAATGGTTGTCCAATGCGGTCGCCAAGGGCCTCTCGAACTATCCTCTCCTCGCGAAGCTGGATCCGTTGCTCGAGAGCTTGCGCGGCGACAGCGGATTCGCGCAGCTCCTCGGGGACGTGAAGGGCACGTGGCAGCCTTTCGATGCAGTGGCCTCCTGAGGGACCCGAATGCCGGTGCGGCCCGCCTCCGATCCGCAGACCGAGCTGGACCTTCGGCTGACGACCGCCCTGCTGCGCCTCCCCTCGCCTGATCTGGCCACGAGCTCCGAATGCCGGACGGTCGCCATCCTGGGGGGAGGAACGGCCGGCTATCTCACAGCCCTCGCACTACGCAAGGTGCTGCCGCACCTCGCCGTCACCCTGATCGAGTCCAGCGAGATCCCGATTCTCGGAGTCGGGGAGGCGACGACGCCGCTTCTTCCCGCTTTTTTACATGGCAGCCTCGGCCTGGACGTCGAGGAGCTCTTCCGGTGCGTGCAGCCTACCTGGAAGCTCGGCATACGCTTCGACTGGGGACCGCCGGGAGAAGAATGCTTCAACTTTCCTTTTGACAAAGGGTTGCTGCTCGACAGCCGGGTGCACGAGGGCGGCATCAACGCGGCCAGCCTCGGATCGCTGCTGATGTGCTCAGGCAGGAGCCCGGTCTTCGCCACGGCCGGAAGACCGCCGCTGCTCTGGCCGGGTCCCTTCGCCTATCACCTGGAAAACCGGAGGTTCGTCCGCTATCTGCAGGAGCAGGCCGCGGCGGCGGGCATCCGCCACGTGGACCGGCGCATCGTGGACGCGAAGATCGCGCCCGATGGAGAGACGATCGAGCACCTCGTCACCCCGGAAGGAGAGAGGCTGGCGTTCGATCTGTTCGTGGATTGCTCGGGTTTTTCCTCCTTTCTCCTCGAAAGGTCCCTGGGCTCGCCGTTCGTGAGCTTCCGCGGCAGCTTGTTCACGGACACCGCGATCACCGGCGTCATCCCGCGCGGGAAGAGGCTCCTGCCATACACGCTCGCCCGGACCATGCGCCATGGCTGGTGCTGGAGGATCCCGCTGCCCGAGGAGGAGCACGTCGGATATGTGTTCTCTTCCGCGCACTGCGATGCGCAGGAGGCGCTGTCCGAGCTGCGAGCGGAGTACCCGGAGGTGGGGGACAGCCGTGTCGTTCCTTTTCGGGCGGGACGGCACGAAGAATTCTGGAAGGGGAACGTCGTCGCCATCGGGAACTCCTATGGGTTTGTCGAGCCCCTGGAGTCCACGTCGCTGCACATGATCTGCCTGCAGATCGCTCTGCTGATCGAGCACTTCCCGGTATACAGGGACGAGCCCCAGGCCCGGCGTTACGCAAACCAGTACATGAGCTCCGTCTGGGACGCCTTGAGATGGTTTCTGGCCATTCACTTCAAGTACAACCGGCGCATGGCGACCCCCTTCTGGCTGGACTGCCAGGAGCAGGTGGACGTGTCCGGCGCCGCCGGGATCATCGCCACGTTCCGGGAGAGAGGGCCGCTGTCCTATCGGAATCAACTCTCCGTGCATGACAGTCTTTGGGGGGATTACGGTTACGACGTTCTCCTGCTGGGCCAGGATGTGCCGGGCCGACGGGTGGCGCCGAGGCTGAAGCGGGATGAATGGACGCGGCTGCTTGCCCGAGCCCGGTCCCTGGCCGAGCGGGCCTTGCCCGTCGATGAAGCGCTCGCGCTCTGCTCCCGGCATCCAGGTCTGCTGAACGGCTTTGCAGCGGAAGCTCCCTGGATGCAGGCTTCAGCCCTGGCCCGCGCGCACCCGGTCATCCAGCTGACCCGAGGCGCCGAATGGACGAAGCCTCATCAACCGCGGAGTCAGTGAGGAGATGGCGGCGGGCGCCGAGCAGCCGGGCGCGGCTGCTCGGAGCTCATCGTCGGTCGGTGGTGGTGCCTCGCCTCATGCCGTCGACGCTGTAGCGTCCGGACCCCCGGGCCGCCATATAGAGGAATGCGAAGCAGTAGAGCACCGCCAGCTCGCCCTTGTTCACGGTCGGCCAGAAGCCGCCCGACGCGTGCCCGATGAAGTAGGCGGCGGCCATCGTGCCGCTGGCGAGGAAGGCGGCGATGCCGGTGAACAGGCCGATCGCGATCAGCAGGCCGGTCACGAGCTCGATCCATCCCGCGACGTACCCCAACCCACCCTCGGGGCCCATCTTCGCGCCCTGGCCGTCCATGCCGCCGAACATGCCGAAGAGCTTCTGGGCGCCGTGCGAGGCGAACAGCAGTCCAAAGATGATGCGGAAGAGAGCGTAAATCGGTTCGATGTACGGTTCCAGGAATCGCATCCCACACCTCCTCTTTAACGCGCGATTTATCG
>DASUNJ010000728.1:0-5990 GCA_036277235.1 Thermoanaerobaculia bacterium
CGTCAGAGAACTGAAGGGGTAGAGCAAGCTTCGCCCAACCCAAGCGGTCGAGCGGACGTATACCGTGCTATCGCACGGTCCCGCCGCTCACCGCTGAACCAGTTAGCTGCTAGGTACGGAAATGCCGCAATCAACCCACTCATATGAAGAGATTAGGGCTGTCGTGATCCATCTCTTATCAGGACACCTGCGCCGGAGTTACGGGAACCAGTACCGTAGCTTGGAGCAAGCTGTCGCGGAAGAGTTCCAGCAGAGAGGTGAGAGCAGTGGCATGCGTAGCCTGATGGGTGGAGAAGTTCTATCACCCAAGGACTCAGACCTCTTGCTTGAAATCTTCTGGGATCTTTTTCGGCAGGGGATCATCACGCTTGGCCTAGACTCAGCGAATCCTGCGTTCCCTTTCTTTCGTGTTTCTGGGTTCGGCCGCCAAGTTCTGGCTAACCAAGATCCTTACTTCTTCCATGACCTCAAGAGCTATGAGGCCATCGTCAATCAGCGTATCCCGGGAATCGACAAAACGACACTCCTTTACATGAAGGAAGCCATGCAGGCTTTCCTGTCGGGCTGTCTCTTATCCTCCTCAGTAATGCTTGGCGTGGCAATCGAGGATGCATTCGAGGGCTTGATTGAGGCAGTCGACGCGAATCCGAAGACGCAACAGATCTTTAAGTCACTCCAAAAAGAACGGACCATCCTGAGGCGTTTCAATAGATTCCAGTCGATATTGGAGAATCATCTCGATCTGCTCAGTCAGGCAACTCGTGAAGACCTTTCAACTAACTTCGGAGGGATTCTATCACTCATCAGGAACTTTAGGAATGAGTCCGGTCATCCCAGTGGACGCTTGATAAGCCGGGAGCAAGCATACGTGAATCTTCACCTATTCATTCCCTGCTGCAAGAAAATTTATGAACTCCGCCAAGATCTCGGCAGCAGCTAACCACGGCCTACAGCGGACACTTGGGCTCGCGCCCAAGCGCACGCTGAGGCCCAAGACGTTAGGCGAGTGGAGTCTAGTTGTATGACCTCACCAGTGTTTATAAGCTACCGAAGAGATGACGCCGGTTCTGAAGCCATATCTCTCCGTGATGCCCTGCGCCGGGAGTTCGGTGAGGAGTCTGTCTTCATGGACACCTCATCACTTCAGGCTGGAATGATTTGGGCAGATGAACTCCAGGCAGGAATTGGAGCAGCGGAAACAGTTCTTGCCGTAGTAGGGCCTGATTGGCTGCGCGCTGGAAGTAATGAGTGGGGCCAGCGACGGATCGATCACGAGCAAGACTGGGTCCGCCAGGAACTGGCTGTGGCACTCGCCAAAGAGAAAAGGGTTATTCCCGTTCTGGTGCGGGGAGCAAAACTTCCTCCAGCCGAAGTCCTTCCGGAAGATCTTAAAGCTTTACCTAGTCGACAAGCAATAGAACTTCGACGTGATTATTGGGATCATGATATTCAACTGTTGCTCGCCCAGATTGCCCCCGAAGCAAGCCAAGGTGGTGTTCACCAAAGCGACTTGAGTCCGTATCCACGGCTCTTTCCTGAAGGACCAGATCCAATTGCTGACGACAAACTGCAGAGGATACTGAACACTGAATTACAAGGTTGGAAGAAGGTTATTTCTCCCCTACCTGAAAAGCCAGACGACGTGCGTATAGAGCTTTTTCGAGCGTTTCAGTTCAAAAGTTTTCGGGAGGCGGTCCAGTTTATGAGCCAAGTTGCTCCAGGCTGTGACATTGCCATGCATCATCCCCGATGGGAGAATATATGGAAGACGATTAGAGTTTATCTGTCAACGTGGGATATAGGCCATAGAGTCTCAGACAGAGACATTCAACTTGCAAGGTACTTTGACCGGGCTTACGCTGAGTTTTCTGGTGCCGCAAAGGCCAAGCATGCTACTAAGAGGGAACTAAAGGGGCGCTCGCCTAACAAGACCCCTGCACCGGACGCCTGAGGCCGCCGGTGAGGGGCAGGATGCTACGGCAGGTGCGGTAATGAGAGGTAATGTTATGGCCCTTGCAGGAGCAAGCTGTTCGTTGTTGCGCTCTTGAGCCTCTTCTTTGGTGGTACCTTCGACGTGTGGGGAATAGAGTCGCTGCCTCAGGCCGCGATGCGTCTCCCTGAGAATCTTGAAGAGAATCCAGATCTTAGTGCATGGTTCAAGCTGTGGCATGGGGCTGTGCCGGACCTGAATAGCCGATCATTCCGTGCCGACTCCTCCAAGCCCGTTGCGATCGCAAATTCCAATCAGCACACTCTGCCCAAGGGAGCTCCCGCGCCAAGTGCCTGGCGAGCCGCGATATGCATTGGGGAGCGGCCGATGCCTTGCCGCCGTGCTGTAATCACAGGGCGACGGCTCGAAATACATCCAGGATGACCTTTCTGCTCAAGTCATCTATTTACCCTGTCTCGCCGTAGAGTTGGAGCGGAGGGACATTTCATGACCTGCAAAGAGACCGTGCTTGAGATGTACGCCGCCTTCGGGCGCGGCGACGTGCCCGCGATTCTGGAGCACCTGGCACCGGACGTGGAGTGGGAGTACGACGCGAGCCCGACCGAGGTGCCCTGGCTCCAGCCACGGCAGGGCCGGTCCGGCGCCGCCGAGTTCTTCGCGAGCCTGGGGAACCTCGAGTTCCATCGCTTCGAGCTCAAGGTGATCCTGGAGGAGGGTACGACCGTAGTGGCCCTGATCGACATCGAAGCCACAGTCCGGAAAACGGGGCTCCGGGTCCAAGAGCTCGAAGAGGCCCACATCTGGCACTTCGGAGAAGACGGCCTCGTCACCCGCTTCCGCCACCGGGCCGACACCTTGAAGCACCTGCGGGCCTGGCAAGGATCTTCCGCCCTCTAGGGCTGTTCGTTGCTCGCGCCGGTCGCTTCAAGGCCGCGAGCGCAGGGCTCGCCTACAGCCTACAGGTGGTCATCCCCGGCCGCCTCGGGCTGGTAGAGCACGGCCTCGACCCTGAAGTGCCGCCGGCCGGCCGGGACTTCCCACTCGATCTCGTCGCCCACCTTGTAGCCGATCATCGCCGCGCCGATCGGGGCGACGACCGAGATCTTCCCCTCAGCGAAGTTGGCCTCGCCGGGATACACCAGGGTGTACTCGAGCACCGACCCGTCTTGCAGGTCCAGCAGGCGCACGCGCGAGTTCATGGTGATCACGTCGCCGGGGATCTCCGCGGCGGGCACGATGACCGCGCGGCTCAACTCGTACATCAGACTGGCAAGGTCGCCCCGGTCTTTGTCCTCGGTCATCTGGCTCAGGGCCTGGAGCCGGTCACGGTCCTGGGACGTCAAATAGATGGCGCGTTCTGGCATCGTCTCCTCCGTAGGTCGTGCCGCCGTCCGCCACCATCATATGGCACGCGCGGTTTCTTGCCTCTCAGCCTGTTCGGACGTACTGTAGGGCGCAAGATCGCAGCGGCGCGCTTTGCGGTCGAGGAGGTCGGCATGTCCGGATTGTTGGAGAAAAAGGTTGCTCTGGTCACGGGAGCCGGGTCGGGGATAGGGCGCGACATCGCCTACCGTTTCGCCGAGGAGGGGGCCGCCGTCGCCGTCTCGGACATCGACGAGACCGGCGGCGGGGAGACGACCGCGAAGATCGGCGAGCGGGGCGGGCGGGCGATCTTCGTACGGGCGGACACTTCGAAGCCCGGGGACAACGAAACCCTCGTGCGCACCGCGGTCGCCGAGCTCGGCGGGCTCCATGTCGCGGTGAACAACGCCGGGATCGGCGGGCCGTCGGCGCCGGTCGGCGAGTATCCGCTCGACGGCTGGGACCGCGTCATCGCGGTGAACCTGTCCGGAGTCTTCTATGGCATGCGCTACCAGATTCCCGCGCTGCTCGAGGCGGGCGGCGGCTCGATCGTCAACATGGCCTCGGTGCTCGGCCAGGCGGGATTCCGCGATTCGTCCGCCTACGTCGCGGCGAAGCACGGCGTCGTCGGGCTGACGAAGAGCGCCGCCCTGGAGTACGGTCAGCGCGGGATCCGCGTCAACGCGGTCGGCCCCGGATTCATCAGGACGCCCCTCTTGGAGAAGAACATGACGCCCGAAGCGCTCCAGGCACTCGAAGGGCTGCACGCCCTCGGCCGTCTGGGAGAGTCGCCCGAGGTGTCGGAGCTCGTGCTCTGGCTCGCTTCCGACCGCGCGTCGTTCGTCACCGGGAGCTACTACGCGGTCGACGGCGGCTATCTGGCCAGTGAGGAGAACGACCAATTACACCCAGTTCAAGCTTCTGCACGGCTGAAGAGGCAGTGCGCAGTGGCGCGCAGGTTCCTAGGGAGCCTTGGCAGGCGGAGTCGTAGGCTCGACCGCGGCCGGCTCCACGGGCTCGGCGCCGGTTTCTCCCAAGCCCAGCGTCCAGAACGGTGGGTCGCTGGCCGGGAACGACCCCGACAGCGCCTCGTCGACGGCGGCGGTCTCGGCGTCACGAACCTGTTTGAGATGTGAGAATGCTTGAGTCATCGGTCGCTCCTCTTCTGCACGGCGCCTTCCTAGAGTAGCGCATGGGAGGGTTGGGTGCGAGAAACTGGCGTAGCCAGCAGCCCGCGAAGATCGTGATATAGGCTCCTGCCGTCATGGCTGACGCGAAACCGACCCGTCTCGATCCTGCGGTCGATCTGTCCCGCGATCACGTACTCGGGCCGGCCGATGCGGAGATGACCCTGGTCGAGTACGGCAGCTATGCGTGCCCTCAGTGTCACGCGGTTCACGAGGTCATCGAGGGGCTCCGCAGCCGGTTCGGCGAGCGGATGCGGTACGTGTATCGCCATCTGCCCGTCGGCGGCAGCGAGAGCGCGGCCCGCGCCGCAGAGCTCGCGGAGTATGCGGCCCTGACGACCGGCCGGTTCTGGGAGGTTCACGAGGCGCTGATGGAGCGCGGTCCGGAGTTCTCGCCGGACGATTTCGAGCGGATCGAGCGGGACTTCGACCTGCCGCCGAGCGGCGCGGCGCACGAGCCCGGCCTGTCGGCGGCGCGGGCGCGGGTGCGCGAGGATGCCGAGAGCGCGCAGCGCAGCGGCGCGCGGGTGACGCCCACCTTCTTCATCGACGGCCGTCGCTATACCGGCACCTGGGACGAGAGCTCGCTCGCCGACGCGTTGCTCGCCCCGCTCGGCCATCGCATCCAGGCCGCCGCGTTCGAGTTCGTTCGCTGGGGACCATCCTCGGGGCTGCTCCTCGGGCTGGCGACGGTACTCGCTCTGGTGCTCAGCAATTCGAGCCTCGGCCCGGCGTTCGCGGCGTGGTGGGAGACGAGCCTGGGATTCCAGTGGGGCGCGGGCTCGTTCACGCATTCGCTGCTTCACTGGGTCAACCACGGTCTCCTGACGGTTTTCTTCTTCGTCGTCGGGCTCGAGATCAAGCGCGAGTTCACCATCGGCCACCTGTCGACCCTGCGTTCGGGGGCGCTGCCGGTCATCGCCGCGCTGGGCGGGATCGTGCTGCCGGCGGTCCTCTATGCAGCGATCGCACCGCCGGAGCTCCGGCACGGATGGGGCATTCCGATCGGGACCGACACTGCCTTTGCGGTGGCCGTGATCGTGTTGCTCCGCGACCGTGTCCCCATCGAGCTGCGCGTGTTTCTCACCGCGGCGGTCATCATCGACGACATCGTGGCGATCGCGGTCATCGCGCTCTTCTACTCCGGCGCGATCCACGCGGGCTATCTCCTTGCCGGCGGCGCCGTGACCGCGTTGCTGATCGCGCTCAACCGCACCGGTGTGTACGGTACGCTGCCCTATGCGGCCGGCGGCATCGTCCTCTGGCTCTTCCTCCACGAGGCCGGATTGCATGCCACGCTGGCGGGCGTGATCCTGGCCGTGCTCATCCCCACGCGCCCGCCGGCGAGCCTGAACGCTCTGCTGGCCCAGGCGTCGACGCTGATCCACCGGGAAGACAGCTACGCCAGCGAAGCGATGCGGCTCGGGCCTTCCGAGCCGGTCCTGCGCGCGCTCGACGCCATTCATTCCCGGATCGAGTCGCCTGCCGAC
>DASUNJ010000729.1:0-7303 GCA_036277235.1 Thermoanaerobaculia bacterium
CGGACCGGCCTGCAGGCCACAGGCCAGGGGCCTCGACCCGGCCACGATCGAAACGCTGCTACCCGACCGCCGTCAGGCAACGGCTGACAATCCGGGCAGCCTCCCTTCCGCCCGCCGCTTGATCTCCAACATCATCTTGCGTTCCATGATGAAGTGGGCGGGATCAAACACGAGCCGGTTGAAGAGCTTGGCCGGCAGGCTCTCGTCCTCGGCTCCGCGCGAGCGGAGGATCAGGCGGGTAATGCCGTTGTCGAGCGGCCGGAGGATGAATGTCCAGCAACCGCCCGGCGACCGGCCGGTTCGGAGCACCTCTTCATAGTCATCCGGCGAGACCAGGACCATCGACCTGCCGGGCTCCAACGCCGCGATCCTCGTACAGCCTTTCCCCCCATACCTCTCCTTCGGAGTCATCCAGACGGTGTCCCCGATCTTGCGGTCCTCCAGATTCGGCAGAATCCGGCCGGCGTTGCGCATCCTGGCTCCGAAAAGATTCTCCAGCCAGGTGTAGCTGTAGAAGCCGCCGCGGTCCTGCCCGATCTGTACCAGCCAGGGCCAGACCTCATCGGTGGAGGCATAGATGGTCACGGCGCGAGTCGCCTGGCAGATCGCGCCGGGCGTCATCTCGTCTCCCGGCCAGGGGCCGCGGACCTCCTCGCGCGTGGCGCCCCAGTTCAGGAACCACGGCCGGAGCGCCAGCCCGCAAACCGCCATTCCGGCGGCCGCCGTTCCGAGAGTGATGGGCAGAGTCTTCTTGTGGATCATGGCCTTTTTCCTCCTGGTCGTACGGAACATCGGCTACACCTCCACGATCTCGGACTGAGACCTGCCTGCGGACGTCACCACCTCGAAGCGGGGTGGGTGAACGATGTGGCGCTTGACCGTGCACTGGTCGACGGAGCGGATCAGGGCCTCGTGGTATTTCTCGGGGAATCCGTCTGGGAGCTCGATTTCGAGGCGCACCAGCACCAGACGCTTCAGCTCGGGATCCTTCTCGGTCGTCAGGGTGAGGCCGAGGTCCTGGGTGGCGATTCCCCTCTGCTGGCAGAAGCGCAGGGCAAAGAGGCCGGCGCAGGTGCCGAGGGAAGCCAGGAACAGGTCGAACGGCTCGGGAGCCGTCCCGCCGCCGCCGTGCTCCACCCCCTGGTCGGTCGTCACGGTGAATTCCTTGAACACTGCGTTTACGGCAAGACCGCCGGGAAACGTGATCTTCATGCTCATGGGTGTCGACTCCTCTCCATGGCGGCAGGCTAGCCGAAAGAGCACGCGCAACCAACCGGCCGGAACGGTGGGAGCTTCACGCCGGCAGGCGGGCCTCCGCGCCACCCCGGCGGGTGGTCCGGAGGCCCGGCCGGTCGGTCCAGATCAATAGCTGGGTGCGCGGTATGGCCGTGAATTCTACAGAACCGGATGTGTTTCCCACCCACCCTGGCGGTGAGTTCGGGGCCACCTCATGAGAGATCTCCGGCCCGTGCGTCCGGGTGGTCTCCGGCGCGATGCAGCGATCTACTGTGGAGACGACCGAGAGCTCCCCGGAGATCTCGTGGAAATGAACGGAGGATCGCCATGAGAAAGAACACGACCCTGATCGCCGGCCTCGCGGGTGGTGCCACCGCGCTTGGTGCGGCCGCCTACATCCTTGCTCACCGCGATGTGCCCTGGAAAGGGATCAGCCAGCACAAGGCGCTCAAGACCGGCGACGAGATTGGAGCCGACTGGACCCGCATAGATCTGGAGCAATTCCGCCGCGGAATGGAAGTGGAGCTGGAGCACGGCCGGCGTGACTCCGCGACCGACGTTACCGGCGACGACCTGCTCCTCACCGGCAAGATCGCTCTCGCCCATCTCAACGAATTCCCGGACTACTACACGCGGCTCGCGAAGATGGAGGAGGAGGCGAAGGCTTTCTGGAACGGGGCTGCCACTCCCGTGCCGGAGAAGCTGCGGCCCTTCTGAGGCTCAGCGGAGGCGCCGAGGCCCTGAAAGGAGATCGAGCCATGTACGCAACCCCAACCGCCAGCGTGGCACGCGACGTCGAGATCCTCACCGAAGCGGGACCCCTGCATGGGTTCCTGACGGTCCCTCCCGGAGCGGCGGGCATCGTCTTGTTCGCGCATGGCAGCGGCAGCAGCCGGTTCAGCCCACGCAACCAGCAGGTCGCCGAGGATTTGCAGAAAGCCGGGCTCGCCACCCTGCTCTTCGACCTCCTCACCCACCGCGAGGAGGAGGTGGACCACTTCAGCGCCCACCTGCGCTTCGACGTCGGGCTCCTGGCCCGGCGCCTGGAGGCGGCGACCGAGTGGACGCTCAAGGAACCCACGACCCGCGACCTGTCGGTCGGCTATTTCGGCGCCAGCGCGGGGGCCGCCGCCGCCCTGGTCGCAGCCGCGGCGTACCCGGAAACGATCAAGGCGGTGGTCTCGCGGGGAGGGCGTCCGGACTTGGCGGGAGAAGCCCTCTCGCGAGTCGCGGCCCCCACGCTCCTCATCGTCGGTGGGGACGACGCGCCGGTGATCGGCCTGAACCGGCACGCCATGCGGCAGATGACCGCACCGGTCCAGCTCGAGATCATTCCTGGCGCTACCCATCTCTTCGAGGAGCCGGGCACCCTGGAGCAGGTCTCCTCCCTGGCCGCGGACTGGTTCGGCTTTCACCTGGGAGCCGGGGAGCGCTGAAAGAGAACGGAGCTCTTCAGTGCCTTTCACCTCCAGGGGGACCCTCCCCCGGGGTGGTCCGGCTCCCCGGCCCGTTCCTGTCATACTGCTTTCGCCCATGGCCCCTCGAAGAGCCCGGCGATTCCGCCCGGTCCTGCATCCCCACGCCGGCGTCAAGCTCCCTCCCGAGTTGCGGGCCGGCAGCGTCGGGCGCATCGCTCGCACCCTTCCCCTGGGAGTCGAGGATCCAGGTTTCGAGATCCTCCTGCGCCGCATCGACCATGGACCGATCCTCGGTGGCAACCGGGTCGAGGTCTTCACTCGCGGCGCCGAAGCCTTCTCCTCCATGCAGGCGGCGGCTCTCGCCGCCGGGCGGGAGATCCTCCTGGAGTCCTACATCTTCAAGGACGACGCCACCTCTTCCTGGAGGAAGCGGCGGCCGCCGCCCGCCGTGGAGTCTCAGTCCGGATCATGGCGGACGCCGCGGGCTCGCTTGGGACCCGGGCTGGATTCTGGCGCGAGATGGAAAGCCGCGGCATCGAGGTGCGCCTCTTCAATCCCCTCTTCCGTCGCTTCTGGTGGTTCCAGCCCTTCCGGGACCATCGCAAGATCCTCGTGGTCGACCGCCGGACCGCCTTCACCGGCGGCATGAACATCGGCGAGGAGTACGGCTCGCCCCGAACGCAGCCCGGCCAGGTCTGGCGCGACACGCACGTCCGGGTCGAAGGACCCGCCGCCTGGGAGATGGCCGTGGTGTTTGCCGAAGCCTGGACCCGTGCCGGAGGGCGGCCGTTCGACATCGAGCCGCTGCCGGCCGAGGAGGCCGCGGCTCCGGGAGCGCGCATCCTCGTCCTCGACTCTCGCCCCGGGCGAGGCGCGGCCGGGGCGGCTGCGGTGCTCGCGGCGATCGTCGGCGCGGCCCGCCATACCGTCTGGATCACCAACGCGTACTTCGCCCCGGGCAGGATCGGAGTCGAGGTGCTCGGGGAGGCCGCCGAGCGCGGAGTCGACGTCCGCCTGCTCCTGCCGGGCTGGACCGACGTGCCTCTGCTGCGCCACGCGGCGCACGGCTATTACTCGGACCTGCTGGCACGCGGGGTGCGCGTCTTCGAGTACGGCGGCAAGGTGCTCCATGCCAAGAGCCTGGTCGCCGACGGCTATGCCTCGGTCGTGGGATCGACCAACCTCGACTTCCGTTCCTTCGTCTTCAATGCCGAATGCAACCTCGTGGTCCTGGACCACGCGACCGGCGCGAGGATGGAAGAGATCTTCCGCGAGGATCTGGAGAGCTCGCGGGAGATTCTGCCCTCCGACTGGCGAAGGCGGCACATTCTGCACCGGCTCGGAGACAGGCTGGCGCGCTGTCTCTCGCCCCTGTTGTGATTTGCCATCCATCCGGGTGGGCTCTTTACCACCCCCATGCGTGCCCCCGATCCCCTGCCTGGGTGTCGAGGATCTGTCTCCCGGAGCCCAGACTGTCCATGAGGCCCACGCAGGACATCCAAAGGGCTCAAGGAAACCGCCATGTCGAAGAAGATCGCAACCGTCCTGATCGGAACGACCCTTACCGAAGCGAGCGACCAGGTGGTGCGGGCCGGGCTGAAGGTGGCGCGGGCCGCAAAGGCGCGGGTCGTGCTGGCCCACGCCTATCCGCCGGATCTGCTCTTCGGCGGAGCGCCCTACGTTCCGGAGCTGCCGGAGGTGGTGGAAGCCGAAAAGGAGAACCTCCGGCGCAAGATGGAGGGTCAGGCCCATCTGCTCGGGATCCGCCCTGAGGAGCGCGCAGGCACGTTTCTCGAGATGGGTCCGGCCCACCAGATGCTCATCGCGACGGCGCAGAAGACGAACGCCGACCTGATTGTCGTGGGAGCCGCCGACTCACCCATCCTGGCCAAGCTGCTCGGGTCCACGGCCGACCGTGTCGTGCGTAAGGCTACCTGCCCGGTCCTCGTGGTCCGCCGCGAGCTCCCGATGCCGCCCGCTCGGGTTCTTCTGCCGGTCGACCTCTCCCTCCTCTCCGCGGAAGCGCTCCGCGAAGGCCTCGAGGTCCTGGGCGTCCTCGCCCGCGATCACGGATCGGCCGCCACCGTGCCGGAGGTGGAAGCCCTTTGCGTCATCACCGATCTGGACCGCCACCTCTTCGCTACCGAGGAGGCTCCGGAGCGAGCCGAGATGAAGGTCCGGGAGGACATGGGGCACTTCCTCGCCCTGCATGCCGGCGACAGCGCTTTCAAGGTGGTGCCCCGGATCGTCTCCGGGTGCGTCGAGGACGAGATCCTGCTGCGCATCCGGGAGTGGGAGCCCGATCTTGTGGTCCTCGGCACGCACGGCCGCAGCGGCTTCGAGCGCTTCCTGCTGGGCAGCGTGGCCACGCGAGTCTCACGCGACAGCGGCTCCAACATGTTGATCGTGCCTCCGGCAGCGGCCAGGGAGCAGGCCGTTGCCGCGCGGGATGCCATCGAGCAGGAGGTGCTGGTTGGCTGAGCGGACCGCTTGGAAAGAATTTCTTGAGGAGGATAAGGCAATGCGCGAGTTGCAGTCCCGCTGGAACGCCCGGCACTTTGGCTGGCCGAGCTTCGATCTCCATGAGGAGAACGGCGAGCTGGTCCTCCACGCCGACGTGAGGGGTTTCGACGACGAGGGTGTGCAGATCGCTCTCGACGGCGGCTATCTGGTCGTGCAGTCGGAAGGTGAGAGCGAGCGGGACGCCCCCGTCTGCTACAGCCGTCTGCCGCTGCCCTTCCCGCCCCGGACCTTGCGGGCGGTGAGCCGGCCCGGCCACAAGGATTTGGAGATCCGCATCCCGATCCTGTCCCAGGAAGGAGCCCCCATGAGCTGGGAAGAAGCCCGAACCCGCGAACTGGCCCATTGGCTCGCCATTCGTGATGCCATCGGCACCGCCGCGCCGGTGGAGCTGCTCACCGAGATCAACGCCGCCGACGCCTTCTGCGACAAGGCTCGGGAGGAGGCCGGCAACCCGATCAACGCCTGTGCCCGCTGCCTCTTCTACCAGCAGTTTGGCGGCTGCCGGGCGACGGGAGGCCGCATGAGCGAGCAGGTTGCGGAGCGCGATTGGGAAGGGCTGCGGGCCATGGTGGACGAGGTCATTGCCCGCCTTCGGGCGCTCGACGTGGCCGTCGTGTAATGATCATTCGCGCAGCCGTGATCTGGGTAACTCTGCTCGCGACCGCCGTTCTCAACGGCACCTTTCGCGTCGCCGTCCTCGTTCCGCGATACGGAGAGGGTGCCGGACACGTGATCAGCACGCTGTTGCTCTGCGTGCTGATCACCCTGCTCTCGTGGGCGGCGATCGGATGGGTTCATCCGGCCACCGCGGCCCAAGCTGCAGCCGTGGGGGTCCTGTGGCTGGCTCTTACCGTAGTCTTCGAATTCGGCTTCGGCCGGTTCGTCGCGCACAAGACCTGGGCGGAGCTTCTCGCCGACTACAATGTCCTCGGCGGACGCATCTGGGTGCTCGTGCTATTGACAACCATGGCTGCTCCGTACCTCGGGGCTCGGCTCCGCGGACTGTTTTGAAAGCGTCGAAGCATGAGGAAAGGGACATTGCTGCTGTTGTTCGCCGGCGCGCTGATCGGCGTCGCGGCCGGGATTGGAAGCTACACGTTCATCTACGCCAAAGGGTCGTCCTATCTCACCGACGATCCGGCCGCCTGCGCCAACTGCCACATCATGCAGCCCCAGTACGACGGCTGGCTGGTGTCCCCGCACCGGTCGGTGGCGGTCTGCAACGACTGTCACACGCCACCGGGGTTCTTCGCCAAGTACGCCACCAAGGCCCTGAACGGCTACCACCACTCGTACGCGTTCACGACCGGCAGGTTCCACGAGCCGATCCTGATCACGGAGCGCAACCGGAAGATTACGGAGCAGGCCTGCCGCAAGTGCCACGCCGCGATCACCGAGGCTATCGAGGGGCAGCACCGCCCCGGACAGGAGATGTCCTGCCTGCGCTGCCACTCGGACGTCGGGCATCCTTGAGCCAACTGGAGGAAGGGAAGAAATGGAGAGCAACGCGAAAGAGACCCGCCCCGCCCGCCGCGGATGGGGGGTGATCCTTCTGGTCGCCGCTGTAGCCGCGGCCGCGGCCGCCGGCCTGACCGCCCTCCTGGTCAACATCTTCGAGCACAAGCAGGAGGCCCGCAACCCCTTCTATCGCGTGGTCGAGATCGACGACGAGACGACCGACCCCGCGGTCTGGGGCAAGAACTTCCCGCTCCAGTACGACGGCTACAGAAGGACCGTCGACCAGGTGCGCACCCGCTACGGCGGCAGCGAGGCCGTGCCAAAGACGCCGACCGAGGCCGATCCGCGCTCCGTGGTAGCGCAGTCACGATTGGAGGAGGACCCGCGCCTCAAGATCATGTGGGCCGGCTACGCCTTCGCCGTCGACTTCCGCGAGGAGCGCGGCCATGCCTACATGCTGGAGGACCAGACGTTCACCCAGCGCCAGGTGGTCAAACAGCAGCCCGGCACCTGCATGCACTGTCACGCCTCGGTCTACATCCCGTACAAAAAGCTCGGCGACGGCGACATCATCAAAGGCTTCGAGAAGATGAACCAGATGCCGTACTCGGAGGCACGCAAACTGGTTCAGCATCCGATCTCGTGCATCGATTGTCACGATCCCAAGA
>DASUNJ010000730.1:0-8227 GCA_036277235.1 Thermoanaerobaculia bacterium
AGCCGGGTGCCAGCCGCATCGCATCCTCCAACCGGACGAGCGCCTTCTCCCGGTCGCCCGGATTCCGGCGCTGGGCGAGGAACCTCCCCTCCGTGTAAGCCTGAAAGGCGGGGCCGCTCAGATGCACGCCCGGCCGTGGCTCCGTCTCCGGATGCACTGCGAGCAGCATCAGGCCGAGCATCAGACCGGCCACGGCCCGCCAGATCGTTCGACGAGGGGGAGCCGCCCCTGCCCGAACCGGCGCCAGAAAGCGGTAGCCCCGGCGAGGCACGGTCTCCAGATAGCGAGGGTCGGTCGCGGAGTCTTCGAGCGCGATGCGGATCTTGCGGATGGAGAAGTTGAGCCCCTGCTCGAACTCGACGAAAGTGTTCTCGCCCCAGAGATGGCGCTGGATCTCCTCCCGGGAGACGACCTCGCCGGAGCGCCGCGCGAGCAGCTCGAGCAGGCGCGCCGGCTGGGGCTGGAGCCCGACCCGGACCCCATCCCGAAAGAGCTCGCCGCTGTCGGTCCGCAGCTCGTAGCTCCCGAAGAGCAGGCGTGCCCCTTCCGCGTCCGCCACCCTGTTTCTACGTCCGGGACCGCCGCCGGTTTCCTCTGATAGGATCGCCCCTTCAGGAGGAATGCGATGTCCAACGGCTACGAAGAGGCCAAAGGCCAGCGAAACGTCCTCGAAAGGCTCGGGGACAAGATCCCGGGGTTCCGGGGGTTCCAGGACCGCGAGCTGCGGCGCGACGTGGACAAGATGCAGCGCGAGCACCTCTCCACGGAGCTGGGACGGCTCAAGGCGGCGCTGCGCGACAAGGCCCGGAGCTATACGGACGCCGGCAAGATCGGCGCTCTCTCCGCGTTCGACCGCCTGGACCGGCAGCTCGACGGGCTTTCCCAGGCCGTCCGCTTCTCCGATTACGGCGCGAGCGGCCTGTTCGACGCGGTGAAGATCGGCGACGCGGAGCTGCAGCGCCTGTACGAGTTCGATCTTTCCGTGCTCCAGGACGTAGAAGATCTGGAAGGATTGGTCGCGGCCGTGCCGGCCCCGGGCGGCGAGGATCCCGCCAAGGCCCTGGATCCGTTGCAGCAGCGGGTGCGGGTCCTCGAAGACAAGTGGAAGCAGCGCGAGCTGGTGATCAACAACGTGGTACAAGCCGGCGGACCGGACGCGGGCGTCTGAGGAGATAGGAGAAGACCATGGACGTGATCCAGCATCAGGACCCCAGCGGCAAGACGATGGTGGCGCGGTGGCCCGCCAACGGCACGGCGGACATCCGTCTCGGCAGCCAGCTCATCGTGGAAGAGAGCCAGCAGGCGGTTTTCTTCCGCGACGGCAAGGCGCTCGACACCTTCGGCCCCGGCCGCCACACCCTCGCCACGCAGAACATTCCGCTGCTGGCGAGCCTGTTCGGCATCCCGTTCGGCGGCAAATCGCCGTTCCAGGCCGCGGTGGTCTTCGTCTCCACCAAGACCTTCATGGACCTCAAGTGGGGCACCAAGGAGCCCGTGCCGTTCCGCGACCAGGAACTGGCCATGGTCCGCCTCCGCGCCTTCGGAAAGTACGCGCTGCGGGTGGTCAACGCCCAGCAGTTCGTCAACGGCGTGGTCGGCACCATGGGGGTCTATTCGACCGAGCGCGTGGAGGACTGGTTCCGCGACGTCATCGTGGCCCGGCTGACCGACGTCCTCGGAGAGAACCTGACCTCCGTGTTCGACCTGCCGCGGCTCTACGACGAGCTGGCCATGGCGCTCAAGGCCCGGGTATCGGACGACTTCACCAAGTACGGCATCGAGCTCGTCGACCTCTACATGGGCGCGATCACGCCGCCCGAAGAGGTGCAGAAGCTGATCGACGAGCGCAGCGGCATGGCGGCGCTCGGCGACATGAACACCTATCTCAAGTTCAAGACCGCCCGCGCGATCGGCGACGCCGCCCAGCAGGAGGGCGGCGGGAGCGGCGTTGCGGCCGGCATGGGGATGGGCATGGGCGCGGGGATGGGCATGATGCTTCCCGGCATGATGCGCGAGGCCATGCAGGGCGGTGGGCAGGGCGGCGGCCAGCAGGCTCCGGCGGCGCCAGCCGGCGGAGGGGCTCCGGCAGCGGGGGCGGCCGCCGGCGCCGCCGGGGTGGGAGCCACGCCCGCCTTCTGCCACAACTGCGGGCAGAAGCTTGGGCCCGGCTCGAAGTTCTGTCCCTCCTGCGGCACCAAGGTCGGAGAGTAAGGACGGAGGGCGCGCCGGCGCCCTCCCGCCCCCTGCTACAATACCCGCTCATCCTTCGGAGGTGTCGGTTTGTCGAGCTTGCGTGAGCCAGGGACCATCCTTGACGGCAAGTACGAGATCGTCCAGCGCCTGGGCAGCGGCGGCATGGGCGAGGTCTACCTGGTGCGCCACATCCACCTGCGCGAGCTGCGGGTCATCAAGATCCTCCGCCAGGACCTCCAGACCGATCCCGCGGCGCAGAAGCGCTTCATGCGCGAGGCCCGTCTGGCCACCCAGATCAAGCACCCCAACGTCGCCATCCTCTACGACTTCGCGGCCCTCCCCGACGAGGGAAGCTTCTACATGGTCTGGGAGCACATCCAGGGCGAGGACATCGGCGAGTGGATCCGCCGCAATGGCCCTTTTCCCGCGCCCGTGGCGATCCGCCTCGGCATCCAGGCGCTGCGCGGGCTGGAGGCGATCCACGCCACCGGCGTGATCCACCGCGATCTCTCCCCGGACAACCTCATGATCACCGAGGACAAGCAGGGTTACCAGCGGATCAAGATCATCGACCTCGGCCTCGCCCGCACCCTGGAGCGCGACGCGGGCCATGAGCACGAGATCACCCAGGTCGGCATGTTCATGGGCAAGCTCCAGTACTGCTCGCCCGAGCAGGCGAGCCCGTCGGGCAGCGACGGGCTCGACCGGCGGAGCGACATCTACTCCTTCGGCCTGGTGCTCTACGAGATGATCACGGGCCTGCCCCCGTTCGAGTCCGAGAGCCAGGCCGGCTTCATCTTCAAGCGCCTGTCCGAGGACCCGCTCCCTCTCACGGGTCGAAATCCGCGGGTCCAGGTGCCCGACGAGCTCGACCGGGTGGTCCGCCAGGCGCTGGAGCGCGACCGCGAGAAGCGCATCCCGGACGCGATCAGTCTCATCCAGGCTTTGGACAAGGTGGAGCAGTCCATGTCCGCGGCCGAGACGCGGGAGATCCAGATCCCCGCGGCTATTCTTCAAGAGCGCGCGGCCTTGCAGCAGGGAGCGGCGGTCCCGGACGCCTCTCCGCCTCCGCCCCCGGCGCGCCATCGCAGCACCAGCGAGCTCACCAAGACCGAGCGCGACGACCTCCTCGCCCAGATCGACCGCGCAGCCCGCCGGGTCCAGGAGACCTCGGTCGACCTGTCCCGTGTCGAGGCCGCCCTGGCTTCCGGCCGGCTCGACGAGGCGCGGCAGCTCATCGCGCAGATCGAGGCGGCGAACCCGAGAGCGCTGGGCCTGCAGCGGCTCAAGGATCGCGTCGCCGAGGAGACCGAGACCGAGCGCCGGCGGCGGATCGCCGAGACCGAGCAGGTGCTCTCCAACTACATCCAGCGCAAGCAGCTCCCCCTGGCCCGACTGGCCCTGGAGACGCTCGCCGAGCTCGATCCGCAAAGCCCGAAGCGGGCCGAGCACGAGGCCGCCCTGGGCCGTCTCTCCCTGGAGCTGGAGCAGGAGAAGCGCGCCGCCGCCGCCCTGGAAGCGGGGCGCGAGGCCCTGGGGCGCAACGACGTCCAGGCCGCCCGCCGCGAGCTGGAGGTGGTCGTCCGCAACGATCCCTCGGGCAAGAAGGCCGCGTCGCTTCGCGCCGACGTCGAGGCGGCCGAGCGGCAGGCGCGCACGGGAGCGGAGCTCGACGAGCGCCGCCGCCGCTTCGACGAGATGCTCAAGGATCACCGGGTGCGCGACGCCGAGCAGGAGCTCGAGGCGCTGTCGCAGCTCGACATCCCGCGGGTGACTCTCTCCTTCTACCGCGAGCGCCTGGACGAGATGAAGAGCCTGGTGGCGCGGGAGGAGAGGGTGTCGTTCCTGGAGATGCGCTTCCGCAAGCACTTGGAGGAGCACGACTGGTTCGCGGCCCGGGAGGATGCCACGGAGATGGGCAAGACGGTGCCGGCCAGCCCGCGCGCGGCGGAGATGTTCGCGCACGTCGAGCGCCTGGAGTCCGATTACCGCAAGCAGCAGTCGCTCGAGCAGGGCGTCCGGCAGGTCGAGGACTTCATCCAGAAGGGCGACGCCGCCAGGGCCGAGCTGTCCCTCAAGATCCTGCTCCAGATGGATCCCGAGAACCGCCACCGCAAGCGGCTGGAGAAGCAGGTAAAAAGCATGCGATAGACTTCCTGTCTATGGCAATTCTCTCCCCCAGCGAAACCGCCGTCCTCGAGACGGCTCCGCAGGGCGCCCTGGAGCGCCGGCTGCGATATGCGTTCATGAAGCTCACCCGGGACTTCGACTCCCGGTTCGAGGCCCTGCTGCTCACCGGCCGGGTCTCCAAGTGGTACAGCGAGGTCGGCAACGAGGCCACCACGATCCCCGCGGGGCTGGCATTGGGAGCGGGCGACGCGCTCTGCACCCTGCACCGCGACCTCGGCGCCATCCTCGCCTACTACCTCGACCCCGCCCGCACCTTCCCCGGCTTCGGTTTCGGCGAGCCCGACGGCCGCCGACCCGACCCCGAGCACCTGCTGCGCCGGCTCGCCTGCCAGCTCCTCGGCAAGGGGGAGGGCTTCTCCCAGGGCATGGAACGCTCCTTCCACTACGGCTACCTGGCCCCGGAGCACGGGCTGCTCCATATCGGCATGATCAGCCATCTCGGCGCCATGATCCCGGTCGCCGCGGGCTGCGGCTTTGCCTTCCGCCAGAACGGGAGCGACCGCATCGCGATCAACTTCATCGGCGAGGGCGCAACCTCCACCGGCGACTTCCACGAGGGGCTCAACATGGCCGCCGTCTGGAAGCTGCCGCTCATCCTGGTGATCGAGAACAACCGCTACGCGTTCTCGACCCCGGCCCATCTCCAGTACGCGGCCGAGAAGCTGAGCGACCGCGGTCCCGGGTATGGCATCCCCGCCGAGACCGTGGATGGCAACGATCCCGACGCCATGTCCGTGGCCCTGGAGCGCGCCGTCGCCCGCGCCCGGGCCGGCGAGGGTCCGTCGCTGATCGAGGCCATGCTCGGCCGCATGCGGGGGCACAGCGAGGGGGACGATTCCCTCAAGGTCGTGCCCCCCGACGAGCTGGCGTCCTACCGCTCCGCCGATCCGGTCCCCGCCTACGCCCGCCGCCTGGAGGAGGAGGGCGTCCTCGACGCGGAGACCCGAGGCCACCTGGAAGCCCGCATTGCCGAGCTGGTTGAGGCGGCGATCACTAGCGCGATCGATGCCGCGCCTCCCGATCCCTCCACCGCCTTCCGCTCCGTCTTTGCTCCCTCGGAGGCTCCCTCCGTCATCTCCTCCCGCTCGGAGGGGAAGGAGACCACCTATGTGGACGCCATCAACCGCGCTCTCCACGAGGAGATGGAGCGGGATGAGTCGGTGGTCGTCATGGGACAGGACATCGGCGTCTTCGAGGGGGCGTTCCGCACGACCAAGGGGCTTCACGCCCGCTGGCCGCGGCGGGTGTTCGACACCCCTATCGCAGAGAGCGGCACGATCGGCATCGCCATCGGCGCCTCCCTGCTGGGCTACCATCCGGTGGTCGAAATGCAGTTCGGCGACTTCATCTCCTGCGGCTTCAACCAGCTCGTGAACGTGGCGGCCAAGCTCTATTACCGGTGGGAGGTGCCCTGCCCGATCGTGATCCGCCTGCCCACGGGCGGCGGCGTGGGCGCGGGGCCGTTCCACTCCCAGAACCCGGAAGGATGGTTCGCCCACACGGCGGGAATCAAGGTGGTCTGCCCGGCTACCGCGGCCGACGCCCGTGCCCTGCTCAAGGCGGCGATCCGCGATCCGAACCCGGTGATGATGTTCGAGCACAAGTTCCTCTACCGCCGAATCAAGGAGATCCTCCCCGAGGGAGATGCCGTGGGCAGGCTGGGAGAGGCAAGGGTGATGCGCCCGGGGGACCGGCTCACCCTGATCGGCTACGGCGCCACGACCTGGACCTGCATGGAAGTGGCGGAGGAGCTGGCGAAGGAAGGGGTGGAGGCCGAGGTGATCGACCTCCGGACGCTGGTGCCGTACGACGAGGAGACCGTGCTGGCCTCGGTGAAGAAGACCGGCCGGGCGCTGGTGGTCTACGAGGCCCAGCTCACTCTCGGCTTCGGAGCCGAGGTGGCGGCACGGCTTGCCGATGCCGCCTTCCCCTGGCTGGACGCCCCGATCCGCCGCGTGGCCTACCCTGATCGCCCGGTGCCCTACGCGAGAGTGCTGGAAAACGCGTTGCTGCCGGACAAGGGGAAGGCGCTGGCGGCGGCTCGGGAGCTGCTCAGGTTCTAGGGGAGAGTAGGGGCGGGGCTTGCCCCCGCCCGGGAGGGGGCGAGCCCCTCCCCTACTTCTTCTCCAGTAGCTTCTCCAGATCGGCCAGCCTCTTCTCCAGCTCCTTGAGGCGCTTCTCCAACTCGGCTTCGCGCGAGGAGCGCATCCGGGGGAGGAGCATTTCGGGCTCTCCCGGCATGGCTCGCGGCATGTTGCGGAGCTGCTCGCGGTCCAGATGGAAGACCATCGGCTGATGCTCTCCGTCGCCGCCACGGAAGAGCATGGGCGCCATGTCGAGCTCCGGCCGCTCGCGCATCGCGATCGCGGCGGAGAGGTTCTGGGCCTTGCCGTCGCGGTAGACCGTCATCGGCACCTGCTCGCCCTCTTTGAGCTCGCGGACCTGGGAGCGGATGTCCCAGCTCGACTTCACGTCCTTGCCGTCGAGCGAGGCGATGATGTCGCCGACCCGGATGCCGGCCTTGTCCGCGGGGCTGCCGTCCTCGACGCTGGAGACCATCACGCCGGAGTCTTCGGGGACGCCGAAGTGAGCGCGCAGCTCGGGGGTCAGCTCGGTCAGGCCCACGCCGAGAAAGCCGCGGCGGACGGGCGTTCCTTCCGAGTCCCAGACGTGCTGCTTGCCGTCCTTGTCGACGACGACGATCTTCTCCCGCATCACCGGCTTCGGGGTAGGGGTGGGCTGCTTCTGAGCCCAGGCGGCGGAGCCGGCCAGCAGGAGCCCTGCCAGGGCCAGGATAGATGGGTTCTTCATGGACTGTCCTCCTTCAAGGGTTAATGTCTAAAACCTTGCGCTCTGGACCCGCGAGAGGTCGACCACCAGGTCCACCTCGTCGTCGCCGCCGACGTACACTACCGGCGGCTGGGAGAGCGATTGCAATTCCTGCTTGAGGCTGTCGTGCTCGCTGCGCAGCTCCCGGAGCACCTGCCGCGCCTCGGCCCTCCGGAGCGCCTCCTGGCGACCGGCGCTGACTTGGAGGATGCCCGCGGAAGCCACCACGGCTCCCAGGGCCGCCGCCGCGAAGACCAACCGCGGCTGCAGCCAGGGCTTCGGCTCGGGAGCATCCAGCCGCGCCAACACGCGGGCGGTGAAGCCCTCCCGGGCCTGCTCGCGGGGCAGCTCGCGGAGCAGGGGCCCTACGCTGTGGTCTTCCATGCCGTTCCTCCGTTCCAGTAAGGCGCAAGCCGTTCCTTCAAGTGCTGCCGTCCGCGATGGATCCGGGACTTCACCGTCCCCTCCCGGCAGCCGAGCTCGCGGGCGATGTCGGAATAGGCCCAGCCCTCGATCTCGTGCAGCACCAGGGGGACCCGATAGCGCAACGGAAGCTGAGCCACCGCCGACGAGACCTCCCGGTGCAGCTCCCGCCGGAGCAGTCCGGAGGGAGCCGTAGGCTCGGAGTGCCGGCCTCCGCCGAGGAAGGGCATCAGCAGCCGGAGCCGCTTCTCGCGCCGCTCCTCCGACCGCACCAGGTTGGTGGCGATGCGGAAGAGATAGGCGCGCAGGAGCCCCTGCTCGGTGTAGCCCCCGGCCGAGCGGAACAGGCGGAGAAAGGTCTCCTGCGCCAGGTCCTCGGCCCGGTCCCGGTTGCCGGTCAGACGGGTGAGGTAGTTGACCACCGCGTCCTTGTGCCGGTCGACCAGGTCGGAAAAGGCATCCCGGTCCCCCGACCGGACCCGGTCCATCAGACCGGCATCGACGTCGGCGGATACCGGAGGGGCTGGTACGACGGCCTCGCTCATGATGTTCGGCGCCATGGCGTCCATCTCTGAGGGGATTAACGCACGAG
>DASUNJ010000731.1:0-6585 GCA_036277235.1 Thermoanaerobaculia bacterium
GAGTTCTGGTCTAGAAGTGGCTTTCCCATAGGTCTCGAACGGAATCGAGTCTTTATAAGCTATGCGAATGCCGACGCGAAATGGATGGAGGCGTTGACGACGCACTTAGAGCCAATCGCGCGGCATCATCCCATTGAAGCATGGTACGACACAAAAATTCGAGCAGGAGATAATTGGAAAGAGGAGATACGCAGAGCGCTGGCATCAACAAAGGTTGCAGTTCTTTTGGTAAGCGCAAACTTCTTGAAGTCGTCGTTTATTGTTGAGGAAGAGCTTTCATATTTCATCAATGCGGCTCGCTCGGGTGAGTTGAAGCTCCTGTGGGTGCTACTCTCACCTTGCGCCTTTGCCGAGGATGGACTTCAGGACTTTCAGGCTGCTCATGATATAAAAAAACCGCTGAGTTCGCTCACACAGAATGAAGCCGATGCTTCTCTTGTGGCGGTCTGCCAGCAGATCAAGGAGGCTATGCTTGTAGGGTAGATAGAACGGTCCAGCCAGATACACTGCTTACTGGGAAGGTATCAAATCTTTTAGAGGAAGGGTGTGACTGCGTTATCGAGCTCGGCGTACACGCCTACGAGGGTTCCACCTTACGCGGGATGTGGGCCTTGAGTTCACGATCTGGGGCCGCGCCTATCCCGCCGCCTCCTGTACTCAGGGAGGTTCGTGAGGAACACTACGGTCCGCTGCTCTGGCTAATGGAAACCTGCCGAAGCATCGATCGAGATCGCCTTCCCGTCCGGAATTAACTCAATCTTCGCCTCCCCCCCTTGGCTTCGTGATCTCCATAGCGGACGGTCACTCCATAGGTTCCGGGGGCACTTCGGGCCCGCTCTCGTCTTCCTGCCGGCACCTCGGGTCAGGCCAGAAGAGGTTCAAGAGAGTAAAGGCGGGACCGCAAGGGTGCGGGCGTTGACTAAACCACCCTCGGCGGTGTTGACAGAGCTACGGGTAATCAGTAGTCTAGTCCGTAGTGGATTACGAGTGGATGCCGCGAAGGCTGCCGAGAATCGCCGCAGGCACGGCATCGACTTTCTGGATTCCATCGCAGCGATTGAGGACCTGAACCGACTGGAGGAGATCGACACTCGGTTTGAGTACGGGGAAGAACGGATACGGGTCATCGGTATGGCGGTCGGCAATGTCCTTGTCGTCGTCACGACTCTTCGCGGTGATAGGACGTGCCGCATCATCTCCGCCCGGAGGGCCCACACGGCATGAGCAAGACCGGTACTACGAGGGTGACCATGAAGCCTGGTGAGGCGCCGCCTCGCGGCGAGACCGACTGGGCGCGAGTGAACGCGATGACGGACGAAGAGGTGCTGGCGGCAGCCTCCACCGATCCCGATGCCCAGCCGCTCGATCCGGAGACGTTGGCGAAGATGCGCCGGATCTCCCCCGTTAAAGCATTGCGGCAGCGACTCGGTATGACACAGATCGAGTTCGCGGAAGCCTTCAGACTACCCATCAGCACCCTGCGAGATTGGGAACAGCGCCGCAGCACTCCCGATGCACCGGCCCGCGCGTTGCTCCGAGCGATTGAGCGCGAGCCCGAGACAATGCGACGCCTGTTGTCTCAGGCGGCTTGATTCACTCGCCCGCTGGCGCATCGATCGAGATCGGCTTCTGCTCTTGAAGCAGTACTCTTCCGGCTTGAGATCCGACCAGCAGGGAGCGGCGACAGCACCGCCCTGCGCTGGGGAGCCGCGAAAATGGGTGTAGAATAACCTCGTCATGGGCCACCTGCCCCCTCACCTCGCCCAAGTCGTCGAAAAGCTCCGCGCAGGACTGAAGGAGCTCTACGGCGACCGTTTCCGCGGCCTGCTGCTCTATGGCTCCTACGCTCGGGGGGACTTCCGCGAGGGGAGCGATATCGATCTGCTGCTGCTGCTGGACGGGCCGGTGAATACGGTCGAGGAAATCATCCGGCTGGAGCCGGTCAAGTGGCCCCTCTCGCTGGCCAATGACGTGGTCCTCTCGGTCATGCCGGCCAGTTTTCAAGCGTATCAGCGAGGGCAAACCAACTTTCTGCGCGTGGTCAGCCAAGAGGCCGTCCGAGCGGCATGACGATCGGGTTGCTCCTTGAGAAGGCGGCACGATCGTTCGATGCTGCAGAGCGTCTGCTGCAAGCCGGCGACAATGATTTCGGAGCTTCCAGAACCTACTACGGCTATTTCTACATTGCCCAGGCGCTCCTTCTATCGATGGGACTATCCTACGGCCGCCACGGGCAGGTGATTGCTCAGTACGGGCTCCACTTCGCCAAAACCCAACGACTCGACCCCGCGTTCCATCGCTTCCTGGATCGGGCCTTCGAAATCCGGCACACCGCTGATTACGAGACGCTGCCCATCGAGCCGGATCGGGTGGAGGAGCTTATCTGTGAAGGCCGGCGTTTCCTGGCCGCCGCCTCCGAATATCTGAAAGGAACCCACGAGAGCGAGGCTTGAGGGATCGCTGGGAGTGGGGCGAGCTGCCCACTAATCGATCGAAATCGCTTCCTGCTCCGGAAGCAACTCGATCTTCGCCTCCCCCACCTTCCTCCGAAACTCGGCCACATCCTCCGCAAACAGCTTGTTGAAGTCAGCGAACGTCTTCCGCGCCGCAGCCTCGGTCTGCTCCAGGTAAGTCCGAGCCGTGGGGCTCGGGGGCTCGAAGGTGGAGAGCACGGGGACCGTCGCGGCATCGACCTCGGCCATGAGGGACTGGTCGTCGATGATGCCCTTGATGTCCGGACTGACCCAGAGACGCTTTTCCATCTCGGTCAGCTTCTTCTGGAGATCCCTTGCCGCATCCTTGAGGGCCTTATTCGGGTCGTCCTTGCTATCCGGCTCCTTTTTCTTGTCCTTCGGCTGGAGCTTCTGCAGGACGACTTCGACATCCTTGCGAGTGGTCGCGATGCGCTCGATGGCGTCCACCGTCGATTCCTGGATTCTCCGGATGCGGACGAGGGCGTCTTCCCGGACCTGCCAGTCGGCTTCGGTGTTGTCGATCGTGGGCGCTGCCACGACCTGGACGGTCCCCTTGGCTTCGTGATCGCCATAGCGGACGGTCACTCCATAGGTGCCGGGGGGCACCTCGGGACCGCTCTGCTCCCCCTGGGGGAAGCCACGGTTGTCGGCCGGCGGCTCGCGCCAGGCGTCGCGGCCGAGGTTCCAGGCGGTCCGGTTCAGGCCTAGCTTCGCCGGGGCTTCCAGGGTGCGGACGACCTTGCCCGCGGCGTTGGTGATCTCAATCTTCACCTTGGGCTCTTTCGGTTTGTCTTCGGGTTCGGCGGCCGGCTTCGGTTCCTGGGACGGTTTGCCGGCCTCGGCTTCCTCGTCGGACGGCTGGGCTGCCGCCTGGCGCGCTTCGGCCCGCTCCTTTTCCTTACGCTCGCGCTCCATTTCCTCATCCGGGTGCGGCAGACCCGGAGCGTTCAGGGAGTAGGTGAGGAGGACGCCGAAGGGCCGGCTTTCCGCCCGGAAGTCGCCCGCGCCGCTCCGGGCATTGCCGCTGCCCGCGCCGAAGCGGTGGAGCCGGCCCGGCGAGGAGGGATAGAGATGGAGCGGCTTGCGCATCGTCTCGGCCGTGAGCTCGCGCAGGGGCGCGATGTCGTCCAGAATGTAGATGGCCCGGCCATGAGTCGCCACGACGAGGTCGTGGTCCCGCGGATGAACGACGAGGTCCATGGCCGAGACGGTCTCGGGCAGGCCATGCCGCCACTTCATCCAGCTCTTGCCGCCGTCGTTCGATACGTAGAGGCCCCATTCCGTGCCGAGGAAGAGGAGGTCGCGGTCGACCGGATCCTGATCGATCGCGAGCGCGTAGCTTTCGATGTCCTTGGTTGCCAGACTCTTCCAGGTCTTGCCCCAGTCGTCCGTGCGGAAGACATAAGGTTTCAAATCGTCGCGGCGATGGTTGTCGAGCACCACGAAGGCTGAGCCGGCGTCGAACTTGGAAGCGCGGATGTGGGGAATCCAGGTGTTGGCGGGCACGCCGCGCAGGCCTTTCTCCACGCTCTCCCAGGTCTTGCCTCCGTCGCGGGTGACATGAATCCGGCCGTCGTCCGTGCCCACCCAGAGCACTCCCTTCTGCACCGGGCTCGGCGAGATGGCGATGATGGTCGTGAAGTTTTCGGCGCCGGTCACATCGGGAGTGATGCCCCCCGTATCCCTCGTCTGCCACTCCGGTTTGTTGGTGGTCAGGTCGGGACTGATCACGGTCCAGCTCTCGCCGCGGTCGGTGGATTTGTGGATGTACTGGCTGCCGTAATAGATCGTGCCCGGCTCGAACGGGTCCTGTGCGATGCCGGTGTTCCAGTTGAAGCGGAGGCGGTCGTTCTCCGGGTCGATCTCCGGCGGCTTGATGCCTCGCGTTTCGCCGTTGCGGAGGTTCCAGCGCATCAGGAATCCGCCCTGGGACATCGAGTAGCCGCGCGTCGAGTCCTCGGGATCGGGGACGACGTCGAAGCCGTCGCCGCCGCCGATCCGCTGCCATTGGTGGTTGCGGATGCCTCCCCTCTCTTCCCAGACCGAGCTGGGCCCGCGCCAGGAGCCGTTGTCCTGGAGGCCGCCATAGACGTTGTAGGGGACATCCATGTCCACATTGATGTGGTAGTACTGGGCGAGCGGCAGGTTGGCCACGAATTGAAAGGTTTCTCCGTGGTCGTGGCTGATGCCCAGGCCGCCGTCCTCGCCGGCGATCAGGTGCTCGGGATCCTTCGGATTGATCCAGAGCGAGTGATAGTCGCCGTGGATGGTGCGCGAGCCGGGCATGACGGTGAAGGTCTTGCCGCCGTCGTTCGACACGGAGAGGCGCGTGGCCACGTTGTAGACCCGGTTCGGCCAGACGGGATCGACGCGGATGTCCGCGTAATAGAAAGGACGGTCCGCGGTGCGATGGTCTTCGTTCACGGCTTTCCAGGTGCGTCCGCCGTCGTCGGAACGGATCAGGGCACTCTTCTGCGCTTCGACCAGCGCGTAGACGATGCTCGGGTTGGAGCGCGAGAAGGCGATGCCCATCCGGCCAAGGTTTCCCTTGGGCAGGCCGTCGTCCTCGGTGAGCCGCTTCCAGCTTTCGCCGCCGTCGTGGGTGACGTAGAGGCCGGAGCCCGGACCTCCGGAGCGGAACTTCCAGGGCTCGCGCCGGTGGTCCCACATGGCGGCGAAGAGCTTGTTCGGGTTGGAGGGGTCTATCACGAGGTCGGCCGTGCCGGTGCGTTCATCGACGTAGAGGACTCTCTTCCAGGTCCGTCCGCCATCGGTGGTCTTGTACACGCCGCGCTCGGGGTTTTCGCCCCAGAGCTTGCCCATGGCGGCCACGTACGCCACGTCCGGATCGGTGGGGTGGAGGACCACGCGGTGGATGCGCTCGGTCTTTTCGAGCCCCAGGTGCTTCCAGGTGCGGCCGGCGTCCATGGACTTGTAGATGCCATTGCCCACGGTGACGCTGTTGCGCGGGTTGCCCTCGCCCGAGCCCACCCAGACGACGTCGGGGTTGGGCTGGTAGACCGAGACCGCGCCGATCGAGGCGATGGGCTGGTCGTCGAAGACCGGGTTCCAGGAGAGCCCGCCGTTGGTCGACTTCCAGACGCCGCCCGAGGCCGAGCCGACGTAGACGACGTCCGGGTTGGACTCGACCACGGCGACATCGGCCACCCGGCCGCTCATGACGGCAGGGCCGATCGACCGCGCGGAGATCCCGGCGAGCAGGTCGGGGTCGATCTGGGCAAAGGCGGGGAGGGCGAGGGACAGGAGGACGAGGGCGAGGAGGATCGGAGAGCGACGCATTCGGTATCGATAGCGCAGCTTCGGCAGGGGCGTCAACAGTAGAATCGCCGTCCAGGAGGAAAACCCGAATGCGGAACCGCCGTTCCCTGCTACCTCTCCTTCTTCTTGCCCTCTGGGCGCCGATGGCAGTGGCGCAGCCTCCGGCCGAGAACAAGCCGGCCGAGGAGAAGGAGAAGGACAAGAAACCGCCGGAGGAGAAGATCTCCACGACCCGGCACACGATCACTCTCGACGGACAGAAGATCCCCTACACCGCGACCGCCGGCAATCTGGTGCTCAAGGACGACGAGGGCAAGCCCAAGGCCTCGGTCTTCTTCGTCGCCTACACGCGGGACGGGGTCAAGGACCCGGCGGAGCGCCCGGTCACGTTCAGCTTCAACGGCGGACCGGGCGCGGCTTCGCTCTGGGTCCATCTCGGCGCGTTCGGTCCCAAGCGGGTCGAGCGTACGGAGGAGGGCATGGGCCTGCCGCCTCCCGGGCGATTGATCGACAACGAGTATTCGATCTTGGACCTGACCGACCTGGTGTTCATCGATCCGGTCAGCACCGGGTTCAGCCGTCCGGCTCCGGGCGAGGACCCGAAGCAGTTCCATGGCGTGCGGCAGGACATCGAGTGGGTGGCCGAGCTCATCCGCCTGTGGGTGACGCGCAATGAGCGTTGGGCCTCGCCCAAGCTCGTGGCGGGCGAGAGCTACGGCACCACCCGTGCCGCCGGGCTCGCCCAGCATCTCAACGACCGCTACGGCATGATGCTCAACGGTGTGGTCCTGATCTCCTCGATCCTCAACTGGCAGAACCAGGAGTTCAACGT
>DASUNJ010000732.1:0-3536 GCA_036277235.1 Thermoanaerobaculia bacterium
GGCTCGCTGTCCGACTCGATCGTTTCGTTGGGCGGATTGAACATCATCGCGGGAGAGCTCGAACGATGAGCCAGCCGTTGGCCCCCTCGACCATCGAGTACAGCTCGCCCGCCGGCACCTGGATGCCGTCCATGATCAGCTTGAAGTGATAGATCATGGCTTCCATCTGGTTGTAGGCGGCGTCCTTGGGCGGCAGCGCCACGTGCGGATCGTCCACGATGTACGGGCCTTCGGGCATGCCGCGGTCCAGGAGCTGGCGGATGATCTTGAGCGACTCGCGGATCTCCAGCATGCGGATGCGGTAGCGGTCGTAGACATCGCCGCCGAAGAGGATCGGCACTTCCCAGTCCAGGGTGTCATAGAGGTCGTAGGGATGGGCGCGGCGCACGTCGTAGGGCACGCCGCTGGCGCGCAGGCAGGGTCCGGTCCAGCCCCAGTCGACCGCCTCCGCGCCGGTGATGGCGGCGACGCCCACGGAACGGTCGAGCCAGATGCGGTTGCGGTCGACCAGCTTCTCCACGTCCGCCATGAAGGGCGGGATCATCTCCAGCAGGCGGCGGGAGCGCTCCATGAAGTCGGGCGGTAGGTCATGGATCAGGCCGCCGATGCGGCAGGCCGAGACGGTCAGGCGCGCGCCGCAGACCGATTCCAGGAGGCCGTAGATCTCCTCGCGCGGCTGGAACATGTACCAGAAGTTGGTCAGGGCGCCGGCATCCACGAGCGTCGTGCCGTTGCATACGCAGTGGTCCATGATGCGCGAGAACTCGGAGAGGATGGTGCGCGCCCACACCGCGCGCGGCGGCGCCTCGACCCCCAGCATCCGCTCCACCGTCTTGCAGTAGCCGACGTTGTTGATGAACGAGGAGCAGTAGTTCAGCCGGTCGGTGTCGGGGATCACCTGCTGCCAGGTGTGGGTCTCCGACATCTTCTCGAAGCAGCGGTGCAGGTAGCCGATCTCGACGTCGGAGGCGACGATGGTCTCGCCGTCCATGACGGCCATGAGGCGGAAGGTGCCGTGCATGGCCGGATGGGACGGGCCGATGTTGACCGTCATGCGCTCGAAGAGGTCGTCCTCGCCCTCGGGCAGGTCGAAGTGGGGCTTGTAGATCTTGTCCTCGGTGAGGATCCAGCGCCGCGCCGGGTCGTAGTCCTTGCGCAGGGGGTGCCCCTGGAAGCCCTCGTGGCAGAGGATGCGCCGCAGGTTCGGGTGCCCGTCGAACTTGAACCCGAACATGTCGTAGGCCTCGCGCTCGGGCCAGTCGGCCCCGCGCCAGACCGGGAGCAGCGACGGGAGGACAGCATCCTCCTCTTTGATGGGGACCTTCAGGCGCAGGCGGGCGCCGCGCTGGACCGAATAGAGGTGGTAGATGGCCTCGAAACGCTCTGCCCGGTCGGGGAAGTCGACGCCGCAGAGGTCCAGCAGCATGTCGAATTGTGTGGCCGGGTTCTGCTTGAGCTCGCGGCAGAGATCGACGAGGATGTCGCGGCGGACGATCCAGGTCGGCTGGTCCAATCCCTCCTGGGGCTCTACGCTCCCCTCGGGGAACTTGGAGCGGATGGCTTCCAACTCCGGCGTAGCAGTATCAGCGGTTGGCGGCGGCGGGAGCGTCTGCACTCTCGAAGCTCTCCTTTTCCGGCTCGGACTGGCGCACGCGCTCATGATGGCGCTTGCGGTCGCGGGACACCTTCTCCTTGAGCTGGAGGATGCCGTAGATCAGCCCCTCCGGCGTCGGCGGACAGCCCGGGACGTAGACGTCGACCGGGATGATCTCGTCGATCCCCTGCATCACGTGATAGGCCCGGTAGAAGCCGCCCGAGCAGGCGCAGGCGCCCATCGAGATCACCCACTTGGGGTCGGCCATCTGGTCGTAGATCTTCTTGAGGACGGGCGCCATCTTGTCGTTGATGGTGCCGGCCACCAGCAGGACGTCGCTCTGGCGGGGCGAGAAGCGCACCACCTCCGAGCCGAAGCGGGCCAGGTCGTAGTGGCTCGACACCGTGCTCATGAACTCGATGGCGCAGCAGGCGGTCCCGAAGGGGAAGGGCCAGAACGAGTTGCGCGTCGACCAGTCTTCCAGGTTCTCGAACTTCGTCGTGACCCAGCTTTCTCCGATCATGTTCATAGACTTCCTACCTCTCGCCGGGACAGTCTACCACCATTCGTGACAGTCGTCACAAGCTCCGTAAGTCCTCTCATACCAGTCCTTTGGCCTGCGCGTACACCGCCAGCTCCAGCCTCCCGTCCACGGCGAGCTTCTGATAGATGTTGTGCAGGTGGATCTTGACCGTCCCCTCGCTGATCAGGAGCTGCTCGGCGATGGCGCGGTTGCGCAGGCCGCGGGCCACCATGCGCACAATCTCCAGCTCGCGGGGGGTCAGGAGCTGGGCGGCCTCCTTCCTCCCCTCGTCCTGATGCAGGAGCTTGGTCACGATGCGGCTCACCGAGCCCTTGTCGAGCCAGCTCCCGCCGGCGTTGACCTCGCGCACCGCCTCCAGCAGCAGGTGGGGGGCCATCTCCTTGAGCACCACCCCGCCGACTCCCAGCCGCAACGCTTCCACGAGCTGCTCCTCCTCCACCGCCGCGGTCAGCAGGACCACCCGGGTGCCCAGCTCTTCCTGGCGGATTTTGCGCAGCACCTCCAGGCCGTCCAGGCGCGGCATGCGGACGTCCAGGACCAGGACGTCGGGCCGGTGGGCGCGCACCTCCCGCAGCGCCTCCTCGCCGTCGCGGCAGCGCGCCACGACCTCGAAGTCGGGCTCCACCCAGAAGAGCTGCACCAGGCCGTCGAGGACGATGGGGTGGTCGTCGGCGAGGATCAGGCGGATCATCTCAGGCCTCGCAGCACGGAAGGTCGATCTCCAGGCGCGCCCCCGCGGCCCCTGACTCCAGCTCCAGGCTGCCGCCCAGGGACGCGACCCTCTCGAACAGGTTGCGCGGCCCCACCGTCCCCGCGGCCAGCTCGGCATGGGTGAGCCGGCCCTGGAAGGGGAAGCCGCGGCCGTTGTCCGCCACCGTGATGAACAGCCGGTCCCTGTCCCGGCGGATCACCAGGCGCACGGCCGAGGCCTCTCCATGCCGCGCCGCGTTGACCAGCGACTCCCGCACAACGTTGTAGACCTCCCGCGCCAGCGATTCCGGCATCGGCTCCTCCAGTCCGTCGGCGCGCAGCTCGGCCCGCAGCCCCCACTCCAGCTCGATCCGGTGCACCAGCTCGGTCACCCGGAAGGCGAGGCTCACCTCGGCCTGCGACCGGGGCCGGGGCTTGAGCTCCTGGATGAAGAAACGGAGGTCGCGCTGCTCCAGCGTGAGCAGCCGCTGCACCGACTCGAGCGATTCGCGCGCCGCCCGGGGATCTTTCTCCAGCAGGCTCCGCACCGCCGCGAGCCTGAGTCCGACCCCGGTCAGCGACTGCAGCACGCCGTCGTGGAGGTCGCGCGCCACCCGGATCCGCTCCTCCGTGCCCACCGCCTCGGCGTACAGGAGGGAGATCTCGCGCCGGGTCCGCTCCTCGTGGAAGCCCATGTAGCCCATCATG
>DASUNJ010000733.1:0-3098 GCA_036277235.1 Thermoanaerobaculia bacterium
CGGCCGGTGGAGCCGGAGGTGTAGATGACGTAGGCAAGGTTGGCGGTCAGGGGCCGGCTGCGATTCCAGGGGCGCGGTTCCTCGCGCTCCTGGATGGCGTGGCCGTCGAGCAGCACGACCTTCGAAGCGTGCGCGGGCAGGCGGCCCAGCAGCTCCTCCTGGACAAGTAGGACCGGCATGCCCGAGTCCTCCAGCATCCAGGCCAGGCGGTCGGCCGGGTAGGCGGGGTCGAGCGGCAAGTAGGCGCCGCCGCTCTTCAGAATGGCGAGCAGCCCCACCACCAGCTCGAGTGAGCGCTCGGCGCAGATGCCGACCGGCACCTCCGGCCCGACTCCCAGCCCGGCGAGGCGCTGCGCCAGGCGCCCGGCCGCGGCCTCGAGCCCGGCGTAGGTCAGGCTCTCGCTCTCGCAGACCACGGCCACCCGTTCCGGGCACCTCTCGGCCTGGGCCGCGATCAGCTCGTGCAGGCAGGGAGCCTCCGGGTAGGACGTGCCGGTGTCGTTCCACTCGCGGAGGAGCTGCTGGCTCTCGGCCGCGCTCGGGAGGGGCAGGTCGGAGAGCCGCCGTTGCGGGTCGGCGGCAAAGCTGCCGAGCAGCCGATGGAAGTGGTCGATCATCCGCAGCATCGTGCTGCGGTCGAAGAGGGCCGTGGCATACTCCCAGAGCAGCGTGATCCCCCCGCCATCCTCACCGGGCTTGGCCTGCCGCCGCTGCTCGCTGCGCGGGATGCAAATGACGTTGAGGTCGAACTTGGCCGAGCCGTTGGACAGTCCCTCGGCCAGCTCCGCCTCGAGCCCGGGGAAATCGAGCTCGTCCATGGGCGAGTCGTGGAAGCTGAAGCTAGCCTGGAAGAGCGGGTTGTAGGCGAGGTCGCGCTCTGGCTGCACGGCCTCGACCACGTGGTCGAAGGGGACGTCCTGACGGATACCCGCGTCGAGGCAGACTCGCCGGACGCGCTGCAGCAGCTCGGCGATGCTCGGATCGCTCGCGAGGTCGTGCGCCAGAACGACGTTGTCGACGATCATGCCGATCATCGATTCCGTCTCGCGCCATCGCCGATTGGCCACGGCGGCGCCGACGTTGACCTGCTCCTGGCCGGACCAGCGGCTGAGGAGGGCCGCGAAGGCGGCCTGCATCAGCATGAAGAGGCTGACCCCCTCGCGCCGGCAGGCGGCGCGGAGCGACGCACAGAGATCGAGCGGCATCTCCAGCCGCTCGATCGCGCCGCGGAAGCTCTGGCGCTTGGGTCGCGGCCGGTCGGTGGGCAGCTCCAGCACCAGCGGCCGGCCGGCGAGGGCCTCTTTCCACCACTCGATCTGGGCCGCGGCTTCCGCTCCGCGCATCCACTGCCGCTGCCAGACCGCCCAATCGGCGAAGTGGACGGCAAGATCCGGCAGCGGCGACGGCTGCTCTTGGACGAAGGCCCGGTACAGCGCGGCCAGCTCGCCAACCAGCCGGTTGAACGACCAGCCGTCGTGGACCAGGTGGTGCTCGGCGTGCAGCCAGACGTGGTCGTCGGGGGCGAGCCGGATCAGGGTCCAGCGCACCAGCGGCAGGCGGTCGACCGCGAACGGCTTCCGGCACTCCATGTCGAGGACGCGCTTCGCCTCGGCCTGCCGCTGCTCCGCCGGCAGGCCCGCAAGGTCGACCCAGGGGAGAGGCACCTCCCACGCAGGGTGGAACCGTTGCACGGGCCGGCCATCCACCGTGGGGAAGGTGGTGCGGAAGATCTCGTGCCGGCGGACGATCTCCTCCAGGCTGCGGCGGAGCGCCTCGGGGTCCAGCCTGCCGCAGAAGCGGATCTTGGCCTGGAACTGGTAGGACCGGATCGTCGGGTCGAGCTGCTGGAGGAACCAGACCCGCTCCTGGGCGAACGAGAGAGGGAAGTCGCCCGTCCTCGGCACGGCGGCGATGGGGCTCGTGCGAGCGCCCGACCGGCCGCGCTCTTCGATCAGGGCGGCCAGGGAAGCCAGGACCGGGTGCTCGAACACGTCGCGCAGGGAGAGCTCGACTCCCATTCCGTCCCGCACCCGCGCCATCACCTGCGCGGCGAGCAGGGAATGGCCGCCCAGGTCCAGGAAGCTGTCTTCGGCTCCGATCCGCTCGGCGCCCAGGATCTCGCGCCAGATGCCGGCCAGGGCCTCCTCGATGGGCGTGCATGGGGCGGCGTGCCCGCGCTCCGCCGCGTGGCGCACCGACTCCGGCGCGGGCAACGCCTTGCGGTCCAGCTTGCCGTTGGCGCTGACCGGGAACTCCTCCAGGAGCACGAACGCCGTCGGCACCATGTAATCGGGGAGCCGCTCCCGCAGGAAGGCCTTGATGTCGCGGATGAGCTGTTCCGGACTGGTCCACTCCGGGGCCGGGCGGACAAGGGACTCCACCCCCTCTTCCATTCCGGGCCGGCGGGCATAGACGTTGTAGAAGCCGCTGCCGGCGAGGGCCGGCTCCTGCTCCACGCAGACCTCGAAGCCATGGCGGCCCAGCAAGTAGGTGGCACGGTCGAGCCGCCCGTCCTCGTCGTGGACCTCGACCACGACCTGCCGCACCTTCGCCCAGTCCCGGTCGCCAACGCCCGCGAGCACCTCCATCTCGCTCTTCTCAACGTCGATCTTGAGGAGGTCGACCCGTTCGATCCCCTCCTCGGCGAGGACGTCGGAGACCGTGCGCAGGCGGCAGGCGACGCGCTCTGTCCGCAGCCGCTCGTCGAGCAGCTCCTCGATCTGGCCGGGAGAAAGATCGGCCCCCGCGGCCAGGTCGCGGAGGAACGCCCGCACGACCTCCCGCTCCTCGGCCGGGTCGGAGTGGCGGCCCGAGATCAGCGACACGAGAGGGTAGTAGGTGAACTCGGCGGTCCCCGCCTCGTCCGACAGGCCGCAATCGTGCAGGCGGACGTCCAGGCCATGCAGCTCGGCATTCACCCGCAGCGTCTCGAACAGCGGCGGGATCGGCTCGAAGGCATGGATGCGAACGTCCGCCACGCGGCCGGCCTGCAGGCTGAAAAGGCCGATGTTGGCCCCCACGTCGAACACGCAGTCCCCGTTGTGCAGCCCGATGCCGTGGCGGAAGTACTCCCCCTCCTCGAAGATCTCGCGGTAGAG
>DASUNJ010000734.1:0-2543 GCA_036277235.1 Thermoanaerobaculia bacterium
CAGCACATGTACTGACTGGACGCATCCCCTGATCTTCCCTAAACTTGTCCAGAGGACGACGAACCAGGACACTGCTTGGTTAACTAGTAGATAATGAATGATTGTGGGCCTCTATTGCAAGGCGTAAACTCGGCGGCACTCATGGCCTAACTCGAGGGGGGCCGGATAGTTCCGCCTTAGCCTTATATGTAACGCCAAATAGTGGAGGGCCCGTGCTCGAAAAAGACATGAGCTTGATAGATTGGTTTGAACTCATTGCATCTATCGCTACGGCGGTCGGTCTTTTCCTAGCTTGGTGGCAGATTCGAGAGTCTAGTCGACAGGCAAAGACCTCTTTTGAAGACAGTTTGGCTAGCGAATACAGAAGTCTCGTGCAAGGCATTCCCATTGAAGCACTCCTCGGTGAAGAACTCGATGAGGAAGCCTACCAGGAAAATCTTAGCGAGCTATATCACTATATTGACCTGACGAATGAGCAAGCGTTCTTGTGGCAACGCAGTCGGATTTCCCAGGATACCTGGGAAAACTGGCGTGAAGGCATACAGAACAATATGTCAAAGCCAGCTTTTGCACGGGCTTGGAAGGAGATCAGCGAACGCTCGCCTGAGAGTTTTGGTGAGTTGCGTCGCTTGATCGGATCTGGATACGCTATGGAAAGAGGTAAGAGGTGACGGCGAATCCCTTTGGCATTCATCTTCTGGGCAGGGAGGGAAGTGCATGAGTTTCGAGAAAAGTAGGGCGTAACCTCAGCGGCAGATGCGACTGAAGCCCGGCTGCCGAGCTTGGAGACGCGGCTTCCCAGGACGCGCACCTGCTCGGCCCCCTCGATCCAGGCGTCCGGCCTTCTGCGGCCTTTCAAGATGCCATCTGCGCCTGCCGAAGCGCAGTCCTCCTCCTTCCCGCCTCGATCAAAAGCTCGAAGCAGGCGACGGATTGGCAAAGCTGAGAGTCACAACGGCGGGAAGGGCGGATTTACGGAGGCATGGCAGGATCGGCGCTCACGAACGGCAGCGAGGGCGGGAACGAGCCCAGAGGGAAGCTGACGGGCCACTCTCCCACCTTGAGCTTCTCCGCGGCGTCCCGGAAGGCGGCGACGAAGGCCGACGGGCGTGAGGCTCCTGCCGAAGGATCGCCTCGACTCCCAGTGGCTCGATCCCCCTCGCCTCCCGGTCAGTCCGCGCTTCCTCCTCGATCTCCTCGACCAGTTCCGCGATCTGTCATTTGCTTCAATTGGGAGAAGCGCCGGCAGGATGCCGGCGGTCCCAGGAAAAGCGGGAGCTCCGCTTGACTTAGCCCACTACTTAGTCCACCATGTTTGACATGGCAGAGGTCAACGTTCACGAGGCAAAGACGCACCTGTCCCGGCTGCTGCTGCGCGTGGCCGGCGGTGAGGAGATCGTCATTGCCCGAGCGGGCAAGCCGATCGCGCGTCTGGTCCCTATCGAGCCCAAGACTCGGCGAGCGATCGGCCAGGATGATGGGCTCTTCGAGATTCCCGACGACTTTGACGCGCCTCTGCCGGACGAGGTGCTGGCCCTGTTCCAGTCTTGAGAGTCCTTCTCGACACCCATTGCTGGCTCTGGATGCAGGCGCAATCCACGCGCCTCTCCCGGCAGACCCGGGTGCTGCTCCAGGATCCGGCGAACGAAATCTTCCTCTCGGCCGCGAGCTCCTGGGAGATAGCCATCAAATATGCGCTGGGGAAGCTTCCACTCCCCGTGCCACCCATGGAGTATGTCCTCAGCCGTATGGAGACGAGCGGCACAGCGCCTTTGCCGGTCCAGCACAGCCACGCGCTGCACGCCGGCAGCCTCCCGCGCCATCACGCAGACCCTTTCGACCGTCTCCTGATTGCACAGGCACAACTGGAGAACCTGCAAATCCTCACCGCCGACGGCCAGTTCGCGGCTTACGAGGTCGGCCTGCTCTCTCCCTGAATCCCCGAGAAAGGATCGGCATGCGGGCGGCGGTGGTCGACGGGTCGCCTGACCCTCTCTCTCCAAGGGGTGCGATACCTGGCCCTTTCGTCCCACTGCCGGGACGAAAGACGTTCAGGTACCGCAATCCCGCGGTACTCCAGGCACAGGAGAGAGAGTATGAGAATCTCGCGTTTGGCAGTCGTGGCGGTCTTCGGGCTGTTCCTTCTCGCGGCCGGCGGCGCCCAGGCCGACAGCCAGAACATCTGCGCGAAGCTGGCCCTCAGCGGCTTCAACAACAGCAGCATCATCGCCGGGTACCGGGTCACCGACGTCGGCGCCAGCTTCCACCAGTGCTCGGCGGAAAGCTCCAGCAACTGTTCCGCCTGCGCCGGCGCCACCTTCTACCCGAAGAACGTCGGGAACTACCTGTGCATCCCGAGCACCTTCCTCTATTCCATTACCGCCACCTGCCAGAGCCTGCTGAGCTCGGGCTCCTCCAACTGCAGCAAGAACAACGTCCCCAGCAACGTGTGCGGGAGCCAGGCGACGATCAAGCCCGTCTGCAACTGGCGGACGAACGACAACGCGAACGAGGCGGACTGGAACTGGTCTCTGACGTGGAAC
>DASUNJ010000735.1:0-5504 GCA_036277235.1 Thermoanaerobaculia bacterium
GATCACCGCGGCTCCCTGCCAGGCCGTCTCGTCGAGGTTGCCGTCCACCTTGATCGGGGACGTGGCGCGGGTGACCGCGTACGGGGGACGCACCGGCCCCGTGGGTTTCCCTTCCCCCTGTTTCGCCGCCAGCGGCGCGCCCATCATGATTGCTGTGAGCACCGCAACGATCGCCAAAAAGCGGGCGGCCCATCCCTTATGCTCAAACATACAAAAGTCTCCTCACTCCGGCCGTACTGCCCTTTAGACGCAGGAAGGGCGTAAAAGTTTGTCGTCCGGAGATACGGAGTCCGATCCGGCTGACCGCCACGGCTAACCATCGGCGATGGGCCGCGTCTAAAGGAGTCGAATGGAGCCCGACGATGAAGCCCTCGTGCAGCACGCCCAGCAAGGAGACGCCGACGCGTTCCGCGAGCTGGTGGAGCGCCACAGCACCCGGGTGTTCCGCCTCTCCTGGCGGATCACCGGCGACGAGGCTTCCGCGGAGGACGCGGTCCAGGAGACCTTCCTCCGCGTCTACCGCTCGCTCCACCGCTTCGACGCCCGTTCCCGTTTCGGGACCTGGCTCCATCGCATCGCGGTCAACACGGCGGTCGAGATGATGAGAAAGAGACGCCCTGAAACGCAGATGGAAGAGCCGGAGCCGCTCCCTTCGACCGCGCCGGGGCCGGAGCGCGCCGCCCTGAGCCAGGAGGTCCAGCGCTCGGTGCGGACCGCGCTCGGGGAGCTGAGCCCGATGGAGAGGACGGCGTTCGTCCTGCGCCACTTCGAGGGCCGGCCCATCGCCGAGATCTGCCGCCATCTGGGGTTGAGGGAGAGCGCTGGAAAGCAGGCTATCTTCCGCGCCGTCCGCAAGCTTCGCCGCGCCCTCGAGCCGCTCGTTCATCCCATGAGGTCCTCATGAAGACGTACACCGACGACGACCTGGTCCTCTTCTTCTACGCCGAGCACGGCGATCCCGTCGCGATCCGGGAGGCGCTCGCGGCCGATCCGGAGCTGCGTTCCCGCTACGAAGCCCTGGAGAGCGTGCTCTCCGCCGTGGACCTGCCCGTTCCCGAGCGGCCTGAAGGGTATGGCGCCCGCGTCTGGGCCCGGTTGCTCCCGCAGTTGGGCCCGCGGCTGGAGAAGAGATCGTTCTGGAGCTTCGTACCCGGACCCCGGCTGGCCTGGGCCGCGGCCGCCCTCCTCCTGGTGGTCGGCTTCATGGCTGGACGCTTCTGGCCTCAGACGCCGCAAACGATCTCCCAGCCGGCCCGCGACCGCATCCTGTCGGGCGCGGTCGCCGGCCACCTGGAGAGCTCCGAGCGGCTGCTGGTCGAGGTGGCGAACGCCGCTCCCAACGACGACCTGGACCTGTCGGCCGAGCGCGCCTGGGCGCAGAACCTCCTCGAAGCGAACCGGCTCTACCGGCAGTCGGCGCGCCACGGCGGGCGCAAGCGCCTGGCCACCCTGCTCGACGAGCTCGAGCCCTTCCTCCTGGAGCTCGCCCATGCGACGGACGAGTCTTCCCCCGAAGAGATGCAGGCGCTGCGCGACCGGATCGACGAGCAGGCCCTCCTGTTCAAGGTGCGGATCCTGGGCGAGCGGCTGGAACAGTCGGTCCGGCAATCCCGGACCGGAAAGCAATCCCTGTAGCGCTGGTAGGAGATAACCCGAAATGACGATCCTGAGAATGCTGGCACTTCTGATCCCCCTGCTCCTGACCTCCTGCGACGGGTCGGCCTTCGCCTCCTTCGCCAAGGACGAGCTCTACCGCTCCGGCCAGAAGGCCATCGACGAAGGGCGGTGGAGCGAGGCCGCGTCGATCTTCGGCAAGGTGGCCGAGCGCGGCGGTGCCGAGGCGGACGCCGGCCTCTACTGGAAGGCCTACGCGCAGCACAAGGCGGGGAATGGCTCCGCGGCCCTGGCCACCATCCGCCAGCTCGCCTCGACCTTCCCGAAGAGCGCCTGGCTCGACGACGCCCGCGCCCTGGAGGTGGAGGTGCGCGGCGACCAGGGGGTGACGGTCCAGCCCTCGGCCGAGGACGACGACGACATCAAGCTCTACGCCCTGAGCGGGATGATGGACCACAAGCCGGAGAGGGCGCTGCCCCTGGTCCTGCAGTACCTGCGCGGCCGGCACTCGCTGGAGAACAAGGAGAAGGCGCTCTTCCTCCTCACCCAGAGCGATCTCCCGCAGGCGCGGCAGGCGCTGCTGGAGATCGTGCGCGGCTCCGCCCATCCCGACCTGCGCCTGCAGGCCGTCGAGTACCTCGGGAACGTGGCCGAGGACGACCGTTCGGTGATGCCCGTGCTCGACGAGCTCTACCGGTCGAGCACGGACCGGAGGATGCGCGAGGCGGTGATCGAGGCCTATGCCATCGCCGAGCACACGGCGGGCCTGATGACCGTGGCCCGCACCGAGAAGGACCCCAAGCTGCGCCGGCAGGCCATCGACATGCTGGGTGGAGAGGAAGCCGCCGCGGAGCTGCGCTCGCTGCTCCAGAGCGAGTCGGACCCCGAGGTCCGCCGGGCGATCCTCCACTCCCTCGGCGACGCCGGGGACCTCGACTCGCTGATCGCCGCGGCCCGCGGAGACAAGGACCCCGACACGCGCGTCGAGGCCATCCACTCCCTGGGGGACGCCGAATCCCCCAGGGCCGCGGAGGCGCTCCGGTCCCTCTACACCGGCAGCACGGACCGCAAGATCCGCATGGCCGTGATCGACGCCTTCGAGAACCAGGAGAACGCCAAGGCCCTGATCGAGATCTTCCGCTCGGAGAAGGACCGGGAGCTGCGCAAGATGATCGTTCAGCGCCTCGCGGAAATGGAGACTCCCGAGGCCGAAGCCTTCGTCGCCAAGATCTTCGAACAGGAGTGAGCCATGAGAATGAAAATCTTTTCCCTGCCCCTCTTCCTCCTCGCTGTCGGGGTGTCCGCCGCGTGGGCCCAGCCGAAGGTCGACGAGGCCCGATTCGAGACCGTCCCGGCGGCCGGCAACCTGAGCGAGGCCGTGCGCCAGGCCGGCCGGGGCGGCCAGCCCGCCTGGGTGTCCTGGAGCGTGCCCGTGGTCGACGGCCAGGGCTACACCTGCTGCTGGACCCGCGACTGGAAGCCCGGTCTCTGCCAGCTCGAAGCGAAGAACCAGAGCTGGGGGAGCTCCGGCAAGGACGGGCAGCGGCAGGACCCCGAGCTCAACGTGCTCGTCCGTGTCCAGGACGGCCAGGTCGTCCGGGTGCGCAGCGTGTCCGGGAGCTGCCCTCTGAACGCCGGCGACCTGCGCTTCGTCCGGCTGGAGGGGGTCAAGCCGGAAGAGAGCGTCCGCTATCTCCGGGACCTTGCCAGGAGCGACCGCAGCAGCAAGGCGAAGATCGCCGAGGACGCGGTCGACTCCCTTGGCATGCACCGCAACGCCACCGCTCTGGACGCCCTGGTCGACTTCGCGGCGTCGGCCGGGTATCACAAGGATGTGCGCGAGCAGGCGCTGTTCTGGCTGGGCAGCACCCGCGGCCGCGCCGGCTACGAGGTCGTGGCCCGCGTCCTGCGCGAGGACAAGGACGATGACCTGCGGGAGGAGGCGCTCTTCGCTCTCAGCGAGAGCCCCGTGCCCGAGGCCGGCGAGACCCTCCAGCAGGCGGCCCGCGCGGACCGCAGCCCGGAGATCCGCTCCGAGGCGCTCTTCTGGCTGGCCGAGAGCGACCATCCCAAGGCCACGGCCACGATCCTGGAGGCGGTGGCCAAGGACCCCGACCCGGAGGTCCGCGAAGAGGCCGTCTTCGCCCTCTCCGAGCTCCCGGACGGCAAGGGCGTCCCGCTGCTGATCAAGCTCGGCCGCGAGAGCAAGGACCGCGAAGTGCGCAAGCAGGCGCTCTTCTGGCTCACCGAGTCGGATGATCCGGAAGCGATGAAGTTCCTCGAGAAGATGCTGGAGGAGTGAAAGGACTCAAAGGACACGGAAGTCCTTGCCGTCCTTTGGGTCCTTTACGTCCTTTACGTCCTTTTAGTCCTTTTCCCGGTCTAAGCTCCCCACATGAGCCATGACCACCCGCTGGAGCTTTCCGGAGACGAGATGCGCCTCCTGGTCGAGGCGGCGATGGAGCGCATCACAAAGCACGTAGATACCCTGGCGGAGCAGCCGGCCACTGCCACGGAAGGGGGGCTCCGCCTCGCCCGCTCGCTGGCCGAGCCCCTTCCCCAGGACGGCACCCCCTTCCCCAAGCTCCTCGACCTGCTCTTCGACCGGGCGGTGCCGCGCTCGCTCAACACGGCGGGGCCGGGCTATCTCGCGTATGTGCCGGGCGGCGGACTGCTCCACTCCGCGATCGCCGACCTGATCGCCGACAGCGTCAACCGCTATGTCGGCCTGTTCAGCTCCGCGCCCGGCCTGGGGCAGATCGAGGCCAACGTCGTCGCCTGGTTTCGGGAGATGGTGGGCTATCCGCCCGAATCCGGGGGGATCCTGACCAGCGGCGGCTCGCTCTCGGCCCTGACCGCCCTCATCACCGCCCGGCGCGAGCGCCTGCCCGAAAACTTCCTCTCCGGCGTCCTCTACTGGTCCGACCAGGTGCACCACTCCCTGGAGAAGGCGGCGCTCCTCGCGGGCTTTCCGGCGGCGAACCTCCGCAAGCTGCCCTCCGACGAGCGCTTCCGTCTCCGGGTGGACGCCCTGGAAGCGGCCGTCGAGGAGGACCGGCGGCGCGGCCTCACCCCGTTCCTCGTCGTGGCCAGCGGCGGCACCACCAATACGGGCGCGGTCGATCCCCTGGAGGAGATCGCCGAGTCCGCCCGGCGGCACGGTCTCTGGCTGCACGTGGACGGAGCCTACGGCGGTTTCTTCCTGCTGACCGAGGAGGGCAAGCGCCTCCTGCGCGGCATCGAGCTGGCGGATTCCGTGGTCCTCGATCCCCACAAGAGCCTCTTCCTTCCCTACGGCACGGGCGCCCTGCTGGTGCGCGACGCCGGGGCGCTGAGGCGGACCCACAGCACCACCGCCGACTACCTGCCCCAGTCCCGGGACGATCTGGACCAGGTAGACCCCTCGGATATGTCGCCGGAGCTGACCCGGCCGTTCCGCGGGCTGCGGGTCTGGTTGCCCCTGAAGATGCACGGCATCGGCCCCTTCCGGGTGGAGCTGGAGGAGAAGCTCGCTCTCGCCCGCCAGGCGGCGGAGGATCTGAAGACGATCGAGGGGATCGAGGTCGTGGCCGAGCCCCAGCTCTCGACGCTGGCGTTCCGGCTGAATCCCGGGGGGCCCCCGGCGGATACCGCGGAGGATCTCAACCGCTTGAACCGCCGGCTCATGAATGCGATCAACGACCGCAAGAGGGTCTTCCTCACCGGCACCAAGCTCGGGGACCGCTTCGTGATCCGCATCTGCGTCCTCTCCTTCCGGACGCACCGGGACCGGATGGAGATGTGCCTTGAGGATATCCGGGAGGCGGTGCGGGCGGTGAGCGGGTAGCCTTCCCTGGGACCGCCGGCATCCTGCCGGCTCCGGGCCTTTTTAGATTGTGGGCCGGAGCCGG
>DASUNJ010000736.1:0-16575 GCA_036277235.1 Thermoanaerobaculia bacterium
TGTCGGCCGAGCAGGGGAAACGCGGGAAATACAGGTATTTATCCGAGCCGGACATTCGTGGTTCCGTCCTCTGCCGAGGACGCCCGATCACTTCGGCCGCTTGCGGGGGAACGGAATGACGCTGGCCGGCTTGGCCGGCTCGGTCGGCTCCGGGTCCGGCTCGGGCTCGGGCGGCGCGTAGCCGGCCACCCGTCCCGGCTCGAACGCCATTCCGAGGTTGGCGGCCGGGTCCTGGAACTCCATCAGGGCGCCGAAGGGAACAGTCAGCCGGTGGCGCGCCGCCGCGAAGCTGAGGGAGACGGAGAAGGCCGTATCGTCGACCTCCAGGTTCCAGTACTGGTTCTGCAGGATGATGCGGATCGCCTCCGGGTACTGGTTCCGCAGGAAGGCGGGGATCACGACGCCGGGATAGTCGGTGCTGAACGTGATGTTGAAGTAGTGCTCGCCGGGCAGGCCGTTCTCGGCAACATGCGCGAGCACCCGGCGGACCATGTCGCGCAGGGCATCCTGCAGGAACCCCGGGTAGTCGAGGCTGTCGTCGGTCTCGTCCGCCATCGCCGGAGAATACTACGGCAGTTCCGCAGTTCCCGCCGGAGTCCACGGCCCGCAGCGCAGGACCCTCCAGACCGCCTTGCCGGTCCCCTTGAGCGCGCCGTACTTCTTGATCGCCCCCTCGGCGTAGTGGCTGCAGGTCGGCTTGAACCGGCAGCGGACCCCCGCCTTGCGGTTCAGGATGGAGAACGTCGCCTGGTAGACGTCGATCGTGCCGACGAGGAACCGGGCCGAGATCTGCGCCGAAGGCGGCCGGGAGAAATCAAGGGCCAGCAACAACAGGAACACCAGCGCGGCGATCGCGGCCTTCCGCTTGCCGGTCACCACGGAAGACTGCCTGTGGAGAGACGGCCGACCCAGAGGGCGCAGAGCACGGCGAGATGGGCGAGCACCGCCCGCTCCACCCAGGCCGGACGTGGGAAAGGAAGGTCGCGCAGGGCCGCACGCCCCCAGGCGAGCCAGATCAGCAGGAATTCGAGCGCCAGAATTGGAGCGAGAGGATGGGCGGCCAGGGCGGCGGTCCACTCGCCCTTGGCGAGATGCGCGAAGGCGCGCGTCAAACCGCAGCCCGGGCAGGGAAGGTCGAGCACGCGGCGGGAGAAGCAGATCGAGCCTTCCGGCCCGGAAGCGGGTACCCAGACATGGAGGATCGCCGCGCCAACGAGACCGGCGAGACCCGCCAGAGCCCAGATCCAGGCGCTCCGGCGGCTCCGACGCAAAGCCATGTCAGCGGTTGGCCAAGGCGGAGAGGACCGCCATGCCCCCCAGGAAGAAGACCCAGAACAGGAAGAAGATCATCACCAACGTGCCGACGATGCCGAGGACCACGGCGATCTGGGCGAGGCTCTCGCCCGCCTTGGGCGAGCGCCCCTCCCGGATCGCCTTCTGCTCCTGCCGGCCCAGGTACCAGCCGATCGGCGACAGAAGAAGGCAGCAGGTGACGAAGCCCAGGATCGACACCACGAGCGCCGTGATCGCCTGACTGCTGGCGGATTCCGGTGTCAAGCCGTCGCCCTGGACCGTCATGCCAACCTCCTCCTCCAAGCACTCCTTAGAAGCGGTTCGCGAAGTCGCTGAGGCCCGGGATGATCAGCCGCTGGCCGTTGACGCCCTTCACGATCGCCAGGATGTGGACCACCAGGACCACGACCCAGAACAGGGAAGAGGCCATGCAGCCGGAGCAGCCCGCGTCCGCGAACGAGACCATCCCGCCGATGATGCTGATGATGACGCTGATGATGATCTCGGCGACCAGCAGGACCAGGCCGTGCTTGGCGTGCCACTGGACCTCGCGGTCCTCCTTCTCGGCCACCAGCGGAATCACCGCGAGGATTCCCAGATAGGAAAGGACGATCATGATCGTCCGGTTGGGACTGACAGAGCCGGGTCCGGCGGGGCCGGTGGGACCTCCGGAGTACGGCGGCGGTGGCGGCGGCGGCGGGTTGTACGACGGAGGAGGCGGGACAGTCGGCTCGCTCATCGAGGCCTCTCCTTTCAGAGAAGAATAGTCGGGCTCATGCACCCGGCAGTCTACACAACGATACCGAGGTCCGCCAGAGCCTCGCGCAGGGCGTCCCGGCGCTCTTCATGAACAGCCAGAACCAGTTGCGCAGCCTCTGCGTACCCCTCGCTGATCAACTCGACCTCCGGCGGGTGGATCAGCCTCTTCACCGCGCCCACCCGCTCGTAAGGGACCTGCAGCGCGATCCGGACCGTGGACACCCTCTGCGCGACCGGCAACGATGCCAGAGCTTCCCTCGCCGCGGCGGCATACGCCCTGGCGAGCCCTCCCTTGCCGAGCTTGGTGTCGCCGAACCAGCGCACCACCACGGCCAGGACGTCGGACAGCCCCGCGCCGCGGAGCACCTGGAGGATCGGCACCCCCGCCGTGCCCGAGGGCTCGCCCGCGTCCGAGCTGCGCTCGCGGGGAGGAGCGCCGAGCCGCCAGGCCCAGCAATGATGGGTGGCATCGGGGTATCGCCGGGCCACGTCGTTCAGAGCGGCCTTGGCGGTTTCCTCTCCGGCCGCGGGTCCGATCCAGGCGAGGAAGCGCGAGCCCTTCTCGCGGATCTCGCCCCAGGACTCGCCGGCCGGAATTGCGTAGGAACCCGGTACCGCGCTCATCGATTGCGCGCCTGCTCCACCACCCGCTCGTAGATCGAGCGGTAGCGCGCCACGATCGGCTCCTGGCCGTAGACCTCCACGGACCGGCGCCGGCCGGCTTCGCCGAACGCCTGCCGCATCGGCTCGTCCATGAGCAGCTTCAGGGCGGAGGCGGCCATGCCCTCGACGTCCCCCACCTGGTGCAGGAAGCCGTTCTCGCCATGGACCACCACCTCGGGGAGCCCACCGACGTTGGTGGCGATCACCGGCACCTTGCAGCTCAAAGCCTCCAGCGCCGCGAGGCCGAACGACTCGGTCTCCGAAGGAAGGAAGAACAGATCGGCCCCCACCAGCACCTCCTCGATGAGCGGCAGGCTGCCGATGAAGGTGATCGAGTTGCAGGCATCCGTGTCGCGGCAGTGCTGCTCCACCCGGCCGCGCTCGGGTCCGTCCCCCACCATGAGCAGCCGGCAGGGGACGTGGGTGCGCAGGCGCAAGAAGACGTCCACCACGTCGATCACCCGCTTCAGGGGGCGGAAGTTGGAAATGTGGACCAGGGTGCGCTCGCCCGGCTTGGCCCAGCGGCGGGCGCCCGGCGAATCCTTAGCCAGCTCGTAGCGCGCCGGATCGATGAAGTTGGGCACCACGTCGATGCGGTTCTGGATGCCGAGCTGCTGCATGGTGGTTTTGCGCAGCGACTCAGACACCGCGGTCACGGCGTCGCTCTGCACGATCCCCCAGCGCGTGGTTTCCAGGTAGGCCGGATCGTTGCCCACCAGGGTCACGTCCGTGCCGTGCAGGGTGGTCACCACGGCGAGCGGGTGGGGCGCCACGATCTGCCGGGCCAGGACCGCGGAGACGGCGTTGGGAATCGCGTAGTGGACGTGCATCAGGTCGAGCTGCTGATGCCGCGCCACCTCGACCATCTTGGTCGAGAGGGCCAGCGAGTAGGGCGGGTACTCCGCGAAAAGGGGATAGGTCGGGGTGACCACCTGGTGGAAGAAGATCCGCGAGCTGTTGAGCGACAGGCGCGAGGGCAGCGCGTAGCTGATGACGTGGACGTCGTCCCCGCCGTCGGCCAGGGCCATGGCCAGCTCGGTCGCGACAATCCCCGAGCCGCCGTACGTGGGATAGCAACTGATGCCGATCTTCACCGCAACCCTCCAGGAACCAGAGTGGACAAATCGCCCACCGCCAGGGGGAGCCGGCTCCAAAACGGCTCGCCCAGCTCCGCATTGATCATGAGGCCGAAGTGCCGGGCGCGCCCCTCGACCGCGAGCCAGAACTCGCGCGATGCCACTTTCGTCTGGGCGCCCTTCTGCTCGGATCCTTGGTAGAGCTGGCTGCGATAGGCGCGCAGGGCCTCCAGCTTGGTTTCCCAGGCGGCGGAGACGTCCACGATGAAGCTCGGCTCGAAGGAGTCGTGCTGCATGTAGGAGAAGACCGCGCCGGGACGGTAGGGGGGCCCGGCCTGCGGATGCCGGTTCCTGAGCCCGGCGTAGAAGCTGGCCGCCTGGATGAGCTGCGAGGCTCGGTGATGGTCCGGGTGGCGGTCAGCCGGGGGCGGCCCCAGGATCAGGTCGGGCCGCCAGGCGCGGAGGCGCTCGATCAGGGCATCCTCCTCGGCTTCTCCGGTGCGGAAGGCGCCGTCGCCGCAGTCCAGGAAGCCGACCTCGACCGCTCCCAGGGCCTTGGCCGCATCCTCCGCCTCCTGCTGCCGCTCCTCGGCCGTGCCCCGGGTTCCCCGTTCGCCGCGGGTCAGATGGAGGATGCCGACCTTCTTCCCCTGCTTCGCGAGCAGGGCCAGCGTGCCGCCGCAGCCCAGCTCGACGTCGTCCGGGTGGGAGCCGATCGCCAGAACGTCAAGCTTCATGGTCGGGGCTCCATGCAGTCGGGACAAGCGATCTGCAGCCGTCTGGGATCGAGGCCCATCTGCTCCCAGAAGCTCTGCACGAGCCGGTCCTCGTACTTGCCCTGGAAGTGGGCGGAGGCGATGACGCGCTCCTGCGGCTTGCCCAGGGGGAGGCAGCTCTCCCGGATCTGATCCACCCGGCGGTTCAGGGTCTCGTTGCGGCGGGCGGCGGCCGCGATCGTCTTCTCGGCGAACGTGTCCAGAGCGCGGAGGATCTGCTCACGGGTCTTTTCCAGCGGGCGCTCGAGGTTGGGGTCCGCCGGGCGCAGCTCGGCCAGGGCCTCCTCGATCTTGCGGCGCACGGGCTCGACGCCGACATCTCCTTCCAGCGCGGCGAGAGCCCGGTCGAGGTCCTGCCGGCTCCCCATCACCGTCGCGAGCGGGAGACCGATCTCGCCGAGCCGCTCCATCTGCTTGGGCTCCAACACCAGGGCCTGGGGACGAAGCGCCACCCAGGGGGACTCGACCTCCAGCACCTCGTGTACCGCGGCGGACTGGCCCATGTAGGAGAGCTCGCCCGGACCCAGGAGATGGAGGAAGGTGCCGAGCACCGCGTCCTGGATCGCGGGACGGGCCAGCACGCCGGGGGAGAGGACGCCTGGGTTCTCGTCCGCGATCTTGAGCAGATCTTCGGCGCGGCCTCCGTCCTCCCGTCCCCGGAGGACATAGCCGTCCTCCCCGCGCCACTCGATCCGCCGGCGCTCGCCGCGGGAGAGCCCGGCTCGGGTGAGAAGAAAGAGGGGGCTCGTGCCCCGCTGCGGACTGACCTGGAGAGTGTAACCGCGGCTCTCGATCTCCGTGTCCCGGCGCTCCAGCGCCTGCTCCACTTCCTTGCGCCGCTCGACGAGCCGTTTCAGCCAGGGGCGCTGGGCGGACTTGAGGGCGGGGAGCATGGCGTCGAGGAGGAGAGGGCAGTGGGGTCCGAGAAGGTGGGCCATCAGTCGACAGAACGCCTCGCCGAAGCGGGCGTCGGGCCGGTACCACTGGCCGATCGTCCGCAGCCACTCGGCGTAGCGGTCTCCCGGCACGGCTTCGGCGATGGCGCGGAGCACGCCGTCCACTTCCGGACCGAGCGCGCGCATGCCGACCGGCATGAGCGGCTCCGGATCGGGACCGAGGTCGAAGGTGCGCGGCCCTTCCGGGGTGAGCACGGTGGCGGCGGAGACCTCCGCCCAGTCGTGGTCCTCGGTCGCGACCCAGAACACGGCCACGGCGCTCTCGCCCTCGGCTTCCAGGGCGGCGGCCCAGCGCGACGCGGCGACCATCTTCGAAAAAGCGTAGAGCGGTCCGCCGAGGAGGCCCGGCTGCTGCCCGGTCACGACCACCCGGGTGGCGGGATCGGCCAACTTGCGGCTGAGCTCGTCGGCCCGCGGGTTGCCATAACCGCGGTTGGCGATGGCGAGAGCGTCCGCCAGCTCGCGCCGGGCTCCGGGAAGCGGGGGGCCGGACGGCGTCTGGCCTGGCGCCAGGAAGCGCAAAGGCGCGAGGAGGTCCAGGTCGCGGCCGGCCAGATAGGCCGACGGCAGGGCCGGGAGCAGCCCGGCCTTGGCGAGGTCGACCCGCAGATCAGGCCGGCTTGTGACCGAGGAGGATGAGGCGTTCGCTGTCACGCTCGTAGGGGTCTCCTTGAAAGTTGCCGTAAAGGCCGTCGACCTCCAGGCCCGCCCAGCGCAGGCCGATGGTCACCTCCTCCGGCCGGTAGAGGCGCACGCTCTCCCGGAAGGTACGAGGACGGTCTCCCGGGGTTTCGACGACGATCCGCTTGTTCACCCTCTGGACCGCGGGATCGTACCAGCGCTCGATCACGGCCCGGCCGCCGTCCATCACCTGCTCATCGCGGGGCTTCAGGTTCGCGAGCACGGGTCCCGGGTTCATGAGGTCGATCAGGAAGCGTCCGCCCGGGACCAGGACGCGGAGGATCTCCTCCAGCACCAGGAAGTTCTCCCGCTCGCGCTCGAAGTAGCCGAAGGACGTGAAGAAGTTCAGGACCCAGTCGAAGCTCTCGTCCATGAACGGCAGGCGGCGCATGTCGCCCGCCACCGGAGGCAGGCCGCGCTCCTTCATCCGGGCGAGGAAGGTGAGCGACAGGTCCACGCCCAGGACGCGGTAGCCGCGCCGCCGGAGCATTGCGGTGTGCCGTCCGGTCCCGCACGCGAGGTCGAGCACCGCCCTGGGTTTTTCCCCACCCCCGAGCCTGCGAACCACGAAATCGACGTGCTCCTCGGCCTCCGACGCATCCCGGTGGGAGTAGAGCTCGAGGTACTCCTCGCCAAACCATTCCTTGTACCAGGACATGAGCCTCCCGCCGCGGGGCAGCGGTATGCTACACCCATGGGCCTCGAATGGATTGAGATCCCCGGCGGGACCTTCTGGATGGGCGGCGGTCCGCGGGACAACGAGAATCCCCGGCACGAGGTGCGCGTGCGGCCGTTCCGGCTGGCGCGCACCCAGGTGACACGGGAGGAATACCAGCGCTTCCTCGACGAGACCGGCCACCCCGCCCCGCCATTCTGGCACGAGCCCGCCTTCTCCCATCCGCTCATGCCCGCGGTCGGACCCTCCTGGGAGGATGCCACGGCCTATTGCTCCTGGCTCGGTATTTCCATACCAGCGCGCCTGCCCACAGAGGCCGAATGGGAGCGGGCCGCCAAGCTCGACCGGGAGGTCCTATTCCCCTGGGGGGACGATCCGCCCGAGGCGCTCCCCGATTACGGCCGCCGCTGGCAGGAAGGCCCGGAGCCCGTCGACGCCTATCCCTCCCTCCACCCGCTGGGCCTCCTCGGCCTGGGGGAAAACGTCCACGAGTGGTGCTCGGACTGGTACGACCCGCGTTACTACGAGGTCTCCCCTGTGGACGATCCCCGAGGGCCGGACGCGGGCACCCGGCGCTCCTCCCGGGGCGGCTCGTGGCGGCATCAGATCAAGGTGAGCCGCTGCGCCGCGCGTTCGGCGATCCCGCCCCACATGCGCTATGCCGACTACGGCTTCCGGGTGGCCTCATGAAGCCCTCGCGCCGGGCGGTCCTGGCCGCCGTCATCGTCGGAGTGATCCTCCACACGCTCACCGCGCTCTGGGTCTGGAGCAACTGGGGCTACTTCGGCCGGGCGAACTTCCTGGTCTGGATGGATTTCCCCACCTCCCTGGCCTACCTGGACCTGGAAGGGGAGCCGATGCTCGCCTGGAGCCTGGTCGCCGGAGGGCTGCAATGGGCAGCCATCGCCGCCCTGCTCACGCTCTGGGTGGGGAGCACGACACACCGGCGGAATGCCCGACCTCCCGGCGCCGGTTAGAATACCCGCCATGGTGCAAGTGGGCTCCATCCTCGTCGATCCTCCCCTCTGGCTCGCGCCGATGGCGGGGGTGACCGACCGCGACTTCCGTCTCCTCGTGCGGCGGATCGGCGGCGTGGGGGTGGTGTCCATGGAGTTCATCTCCTCCAAGGCGATCGTCAACGGCAACCAGAAGACACGGGAGCTGATGCACTTCGCCGAGGAGGAGCGCCCGCTGGCGATCCAGATCTACGGCTCCGACCCCGCGACCATGCGCGAGGCCGCGGTAGTCGTCGAGGGGATCGGCGCCGACATCTGCGACATCAACATGGGCTGCCCGGCCAACAAGGTCCTCAAGGGGTGCGCGGGCGCGGCGCTGATGGGCGACCTCAAGCTCGCCGAGAGCATCGTGCGCACGGTGCGGGACGCGATCAGCATCCCGCTGACGGTCAAGTTCCGCCTGGGCCTTGACGACTGCCGGCGCAACTACCTGGATCTGGGGCGGGTTTGCGAGGCCAACGGGGTGGCGGCGGTCGCCATGCACGCGCGCACCGCCCGCCAGATGTTCGACGGCCAGGCCGACTGGTCGCACCTGGCGCACCTGAAGGAGACGCTCGCCATCCCGGTGATCGGCAACGGCGACGTGCGGGAGCCGGAGGATGCCCTCCGCATGATGGCCGAGACCGGCTGCGACGGGGTCATGGTCGGCCGCGGCGCCACCCGCAACCCGTGGCTCTTCCGCCAGATCGCGGCGCGCATGGCCGGCGCCCGGGTCACCGAGCCCACCCTGGAAGACCGCCGCGACCTCATCCTGGAGCACTTCCGCATGGTGGCCGGGCGCGAGAACCCGCAGTTCGCCCTCCACAAGCTGCGCAAGTTCACCGGCTGGTACACCCACGGCCTGCCGAACGGCCGCAAGCTACGCCAGGCGATCAACCAGATCCCGGACGTGGAGAGCTTCCTGGCCACCGTCGAGTCCTTCCTCGCCGAGCTGCTGATCGAGCAGGCGGCTTGATGCCCGAGCACACCCTCACGCTGGAGCAGCGTCCCGACGCGGCCCTGGCCGCCCTGCGCCGGGCCGCGGAAGACTGGGGGGCCGAGCTGAGGAAAGAAGATTCCGATCTCTGGCTCTACCTGCCCGTGGTCCACGGCCTGCGCCGCGGGCTGATCGCCGGGCCGGTTCATGTCGAAGCTTTCGAGAGCGGCTCGCGGATCGTCTTCCGGCCCGAGGAGTCCGAGCTCGCGGTCCAGGCTTCACCGGTGATCGTCCTGCTTCTGGCCGTGGCTGGAGCGGCGCTCGCCATGCTCTGGCCGTTCTTCCCGAACCTGCTGCCCCTGGCCCCGTTCGGAGCGATCCTGGCGCTGGGCGGCTGGTTCCTGGTCCTCACCCGGCTGCGTACCAGCGGCGCGGAGGAGTTCCTGGGGACGGTGGGAGTGGAGGCCGAGGCGCGCTAGGAATCTACGGCTCTTCTCTGCGGTTATACTCACCGCAGCACGGTTCTTTCAAAACTTGGGGGCGTACCGGTTTCGACGGGGAACAGAGCGGAGCGAGGGTAGCGTGACGATCGCCGCCCGTAAGGCGGAAAAGTAACTGCGAACGATAACTTCGCCCTCGCGGCCTAAATAACCGCGACGTCCAGTTGGGGAGCCCTGATCCACGGCGCTCTTTCCGGACGACACTTGTAGTGGATCTAAGGTCGCGGCAGCCTCGAGCCGCTTCCGGATAACTTAGAGGCTGGCCGCCGCGTCGGAGTGCCCTGCTCCAAAACGCGAACGGCGAGAACCAAAACATCAGGGATACGCACGTAGAAGCCTTCGATACGCGTTTCTCGGACGTGGGTTCGACTCCCACCGCCTCCACCATTCATCTCATCCAGGACAACATTTCCGACACCTGTCCGAGCCTCCGCGCGTCTTGCGGGCCTTGGGGGTGGCCGGAATCAAGCCGTTCGTCAGCGGGGTATCTCGCGCAGGGATCGATACGGGCTGCGAAAGCCTCGTCGCACCAGTGCAGCGAGGAGAGCGTCCGCCTCTTCCAGGCTGAGGATCTGTTTCCAGATGAGGCGCAGGAGAATACCCAAGGAGCCAGAGACCTCGACGCCCAGCGAACGGGCGAGCTCGCGCGCATCCCAGTCATCGGAAAGCATGAGGAGCCCGCGGGAAAGCGCTGCCGCGATGCAAGCTGCTTCTCCGGGCCCCAGATTGCGGCCGATCTCCTCTGCCCGAGCCTGCTCCTGCTCCGTGAGGTCGAGGAGCTTCAGCCATGACCAATCGCAAGCAGGAACCAGCCCACGGCGGACACCTGACTCCAATTCGGTCCAGACCGGGATCGGAGCCGCGAGATCCGGCCAGGCTGACCTCAGGAGGTCGGTGCGGCGGATCTGGGCAAAGTTGTTGAGGACCGTCGTGTCTGCAAGGGATGGCATGCGGGAAGCCGGAGCTCTTCAGGCGTGCCGGCGTGCCGCAGCGATTTCGGCCTGCGCGTCTTCGACCGAGCGGGCTCCGCGGCGGAGAGGAATCCCGAGCCTCTGGAAGCTTTCGTCGAGCTCGAACCGAGATAGATGGAGAAGCTCGGCCGTCTTCCCGAGATTGATCCTTTCGTCCAGGTAATCTCTGAGAACCCGCGCTTCGAAGAGGTCATCCGGGGAGTCCGCATCCTCTCCGGTGGCGCAAAGGGCGAGAGCCCGCAGGAGGCGGTAGTCTAGGGCATCGAGGAGGACGATTCGCTCCTCACCTCCGCTTGCAACGACGGCGAGCTCTCCCTCCTGGACCCGGTCCAGGATCTCGCCGGTCCTCTGGGACAGGTCGGATTGGGAGATGATGGTTCTCGTCATCGAAGCTAACCTCCTCACAAGAGTACCTCAGTCTGTAGCCGAACGCTTCGCGCTGTGCGCGAACGGCTAAGCCAGCGCTTTTACGGCTCGCGCATTGCGCGAGCCGCAGATCCAGCGCCCCTGGCCCCAGGCCTTGCACGAGCGGGAGATCCTTTGCACCTGACGCCCAGCTCGTGGGTTTCCCTTTCGCGCTGTGCGCGAAGCGTTCGCGCGCTGCCTCAGCTCTTTGCGAACGCCTCGGCGATGCTTTTTTCGTACGGCGGCTTCAGCACGCCGGCCTCGGTGACGATCGCCGTGATCAACTCGGCGGGCGTCACGTCGAAGGCGAAGTTCATGACCTGCGTGTCGTCCGGCGCCACCTTCGTCCCGAAGACCTCCGTCACCTCCACCCCCTGACGCTCCTCGATGGGGATCGCCGCGCCGTTGGGTGTGTTGCGGTCGACCGTAGAGAGCGGCGCGGCCACGTAGAAGGGGACGCCGTGGCGGTGGGCGAGGACTGCCACCGTGTAGGTGCCGATCTTGTTCGCCGTGTCGCCGTTGGCGGCGATCCGGTCGGCCCCCACCACGATCCGGTCGACGAGGCCCTGCGCCATCAAGGTGCCGGCGCTCGAATCCGTGACCAGCCGGAAGGGGATGCCGAGACGCTTCAGCTCCCAGGACGTCAGCCGCGCACCCTGGAGAAGAGGCCGCGTCTCGTCCACCCAGACCATGCCGACCCTGCCGATGTCCCAGGCCGACTGGATGATCCCCAGCGCCGTGCCGTGCCCGGCAGTCGCGAGCGCTCCCGTGTTGCAGTGGGTGAGGACGCGGACGCCCGGCGCGAACAGCTCGGCGCCGTGCTCCCCGATCCTGCGGTTGACCCGCACGTCCTCGGCGTGCAGCTCGTGCGCCCAATCCAGAAGGGCCTGTCGGGTCGCCTCTGAACCCCTGTCCCGGTTTCGCTCGTATACCTGACGGCCCCGGTCCAGGGCCCAGCGCAGGTTCACCGCGGTCGGGCGGGTGCTGCCCAGCAACTTGGAGACCTCGTCGAAACGGTCCGAGCCGAGCACCAGCCCGTAGGCGGCGGCCACTCCGATGGCCGGCGCGCCGCGCACGGCCAGGCAGCGGATGGCGTCGGCGACCTGCTCGGGAGTGTCGCAATCGAGCCAGGTCTCCTCGACCGGCAGGCGAGTCTGATCGAGGAGCTGCAGGGTGTCCTGACGCCAGCGGATGGGGGTGAAGAAATCGTTCATAGGGGGGCTATGTTACGGGTGCTAGAATCCCGCCGGCAAATGGGAGGGAGAATTTCAGTGAAATCCGATTCTGCGAATTTAGGGTTTTCCACGCGCGCGATCCACGCCGGCCAGGAGCCCGATCCGCGCACCGGGTCCGTCGCGGTCCCGATCTACCAGACTTCGACCTACGTCCAGAAAGGGCTCGGCGAGCCCGTGGAGTATGAGTACGCCCGGGTGCAGAACCCGACCCGGTTCGCCCTGGAGGCGAACCTCGCGTCGCTCGAAGGGGGCGTCAGCGGCCACGCCTTCGCGTCGGGCATGGCCGCCATCTCCTGCCTGGTCACGCTGCTCAAGTCGGGCGACCACGTGGTGGCCACGAACAACGTCTACGGCGGCACGTTCCGCTACTTCACCAAGATCATGGAGAACTACGGCCTCACCTTCTCCTGGGTGGATGCCACGGACCTCGCGAACGTCGAGGCCGCGATGACTCCGCAGACGAAGATGGTCTACATCGAGTCGCCGACGAACCCGGTCATGGAGATCGTGGACATCGCCGGCTCGGCGGAAATCGCGCACGCCCATGGCGCGTTCCTGGCCGTGGACAACACCTTCCTCTCTCCCTACTTCCAGCGTCCGCTCGAGCTCGGGGCGGACGTGATCGTCCATTCCACGACCAAGTTCATCAACGGGCACAGCGACTCGATCGGCGGCGCGCTGATCCCCTCGCGGCCGGACCACAGCGAGTGGTTCTACTTCGTGCAGAAGTCGGTGGGCGCGATCCTCTCGCCGTTCGACTCGTTCCTGGTGCTGCGCGGGATCAAGACGCTCGCGGTGCGCATGGAACGCCACGAGCAGAACACGCGCCAGGTGGTGGACTACCTGGTGAAGCACCCGAAGGTGAAGCAGGTGCTCTACCCGGGGCTGCCTAATCATCCGGGGCACGAGCTGCACAAGCGGCAGGCGTCAGGGTTCGGCGCCGTGTTGTCGTTCGAGATGGGGAGCTTCGCGGCGGCCAAGGCGGTGCTCGACCGGGTGCGGGTGTTGAGCTTCGCGGAGAGCCTGGGCGGGGTCGAGACCCTGATCTCCCACCCGGCGTCCATGACGCACGCCTCGATCCCGCCGGAGCGGCGGGCCGAGATCGGCGTCACGGAGGGCCTGGTCAGATTGTCGGTGGGGATCGAGGACGTCAAGGATCTTCTGGACGACCTGGATCAGGCGCTGGAGGCGGTGTAGTCAAAACTCGGAGTCGTCGGGATCGGCGTAGGACAGCTCCTCTTCCGCTTCGTCGGAGAAGTCGGCCTGCTTGTCCACGCTGCTCCGGATCCAGTCGAGGAAGTTCGCCTCTCCCTTGGTGACGTGGAAGGAGAGGATCTCCGGGAGCTCGTAGCTGTGCAGCTCCCGGATGGTCGCCGACACGCCTTCGAACTCCTCCTCGAGGGTCTTGATGACGAGCAGGAGCTCGCCGTCCTTGCAGATCTTCCCTTTCCAGCGGTAGACGGAACGCACGCCGGGCATCACGTTGACGCAGGCGGCCTGGCGGCGCGCCACGAGCTCGCGCGCGATCTGGAAGGCCTGCTCTTCGGTTCCGACGGTGGTGACGACGACGATCGCCTGCATCGCGTTTCACGTTACATGCTCCTTCCGGGCGAGTCAATCAGAAGGCGGCCGACGGCCGTTTCACTTCCAGACCTCTTCCGCGAAGTCGTAGACGACCACCTTCACCCGGCCCGTCCGCCCCGTGACCCGCACGGCTGCCAGCCCCCGTTGCCCGTCGGTCAGGAAGACCGTGCCGGGAGTGGCCGTGCCCAGCGGGCCGAACGACGCGAGGTTGGAATTGTTGAAGCGGATCGGGTCGTCGCCGTTGCGCAGCCACTTGCTGGGCGAAGCCGGATCGCGGGCGAGCCGCCCCGGCGGGAACCCGAAGCGCACCTGGCTGCCGATCTGCTCCAGCCGCCGCGGCGGCGCGATCATCGGATCGACCCCGCGGTCGATGTCGCGGGTGAGGACGCCGTCGCCGTCGGCATCCCGGTAGAGGGACCAGGTGGCATGGCCGTCCGACCGCGGCCGGAACTTGAGCGCCACGTTGGTGCATCGCCGCACCGCGAGCGCCCGCGCCAGGCGCATGGTTCCCACCACCTCCGCGGCCGCCGAGCGCAGCCGCCACTTGCCCGAGATGCGGAGGAGCGACGGCACGGTGATCCCCGCCAGCAGCATGAACAGCGCGAGCACCACCAGCAGCTCCACCAGTTGAAAGCCCCGTTCGGATCTCTTCATGAGGTTTGGCTCCCGGAAGAAGAGGGCGGCCGTTCGCCGGCCGCCCCGCGCCTTCCAGCTAGCGCTCGCCCCCCTTTTCCTTCGCTTTGACCCCCTCCTTGGAGGTACCGCTCGTCTTGCTCGCCTTGACCTTCTCCTTGAGCGTGGTCTCGCCCGAGACGGCCACGTAGGGCTTGAGGAGCTGGTAGGTCTTCTCGCCGATGCCCTGGACGAGCATCAGGTCCTCGGCCGACTTGAACGGGCCGTTCTCCTTGCGGAAGTCGATGATCTTCTGGGCGACGCTGGGACCCACGCGGGGCAGCAGGGCGAGCTGCGAGGCGTCCGCAGTGTTGACGTTGACCACCCGGCGGGCCTCCGCCGCGAAGGTGGGAAGGGCGGCGAGGACGAGCCCCGCCAGGATCACGCTGCCGATGAGACGCTTGGAACGGTTCATTTGCTGGCTCCTTGAATGTTTGAGTTCACTTGCTTCGCTTCTGTCTTGATCCCCTTGCCTGATTTGCGTTCGTTTCCGTCCTGCTCGCCACCTCCTCTCCAGGTTGACGGCAGCCCCATAGGGCAAGGCTGCTGCCAACTCGGAAGGCTCGAAGAATCAAAGACTTAGGGGATCGGAGCCGGAGCGGTTCGTCCAGCGTTCTGGCGGGGGACAGGCGGGCGCCTCGGGGGGAGAGGGCGTGTCCAGTGTTCTGGCGCCCCTGCGCGTTCGCTTGCGGGGATCGGCGCGCGAGGGTAGATTAGGCCGCCATGGCTGAGAGAGCGGAGCGGTCTGTCTTCCGGGAGTACTTCGAGGCGATCCTGATCGCCGCGATCTTTCTGCGCTTCACGAACGTGTTCGTGGTGCAGACCTTCTACATCCCCAGCGGCTCGATGGAGAACACGCTGCTGATCGGGGACCACCTGTTCGTGAACCGGTTCATCTACGGTCCCGCGGCCACGGAGATGGAGCGCAAGCTCCTCCCTCTGCGCGCGGTCCAGCGGGGGGACATCGTCATCTTCCGCTCCAAGACCGACAAGGGGATGGACATCGTCAAGCGCGCCATCGGCGTGCCGGGCGACACCGTCCAGGTCGACAGCGGCGAGCTTTATCTCAACGGCAAGGACGTGGCCGACGAGTCGTACGCCATCCACAAGCGGCCCGACCCGCCCTTTGCGCCGCGCGACTGGTTCGGCCCGGTGACCGTGCCCGAGCGCCGGTACTTCTTCATGGGGGACAACCGGGACGAGTCGCTCGACTCGCGCTTCTGGGGTTTCCTGCCCGCCCACTTGGTCAAGGGCCGGGCGCTGTTCATCTACTGGTCCAACGGCAACCAGCCGCCCGAGGGGACCAACCCGATCGCCGGCCTGCTGCGCACGGCGCTCGGCTTCTTCTCGAACACCCGCTGGGACCGGTCGTTCCGGCTGATCCGCTAGGCGCATGGAACCCGAGACGCTCCAACCCCCGCAGGAACCAGCCATCACGCCCGATCAGCCGGCCGCGTACGGCCCGTCCATGGAGCCCGACAGGCCCGTTTCGCGGGATTACGAGGAGAAGTCCTGGCAGCGGGAGTACCTGGAGGCGCTCCTGATCGCGGTGATCTTCGCCACCTTCGCCCGCACCTACGTGGTGCAGGCGTTCAAGATCCCGTCCGGCTCGATGGAGCAGAACCTGCTCATCGGCGACCACATCCTGGTCAACAAGTTCATCTACGGCCCCACCGCTCTCGGGCTGGAACACTCCCTGCTGCCGGTGCGGGACGTCCAGCACGGCGACATCGTGGTCTTCAAGTTCCCCGAGGACCCCTACCGCGATTTCATCAAGCGCTGCGTCGGCCTGCCCGGCGACACCCTCGAGGTCGTCGACAAGGATCTCAAGCTGAACGGCGAGCCGGTCGCCGACGAGAACTACACGTGGCACGTGGACCCGTTCATCATTCCGCGCAGCCCGTTCCTCCAGAACAACCGCACCCGCGACAACTTCGGGCCGTACACGGTCCCGGCCGGCCACTACTTCTGCATGGGCGACAACCGCGACAACTCGAACGACTCGCGCGTCTGGGGGGCGGTGCCCCAGGAGTACGTCAAGGGGCGCGCCTTCATGGTCTACTGGTCGTTCGACAGCCAGGGTCCCGAGCCGGTGGAGTGGCCGGGCTTCGCGGGCAAGCTCCGCCAGATCTCCCAGGTGGCCCTCCATTTCTTCACCAGCACGAGATGGGAGCGAACTTTCCGCATCGTGCGGTAGACTAGTCGCGCGATTTCAAAGGAGGTTCGTATGCGTAGGAGGATCGCCGAGCGCGGCGAGGGAAACCTCGGGTGTATCGTATGGCTGCTGGTGCTCGGACTGGCCGTGATGATCTGCATGAAGGCCGTCCCGGTGAAGATCGCGAGCGCCGAGATGTACGACTACATGGATGAGCTGGCCAGGTCGGCCGGCGTCAACA
>DASUNJ010000737.1:0-9033 GCA_036277235.1 Thermoanaerobaculia bacterium
CAAGGATGTCTTCGAGCGGCGGTTCCTCTATTGGTACCAGATCCGGAACATCTACTTCCGCCTGCGGGCCGTGAAGGCGCCGTGACCACGGTGGTGTGCTCCAACGTGTCCGATCCGCGCCAGGGTGGCGGCCTGCCGTACATTCTGGCCATCGCCGCGGCTCTGGCAGGATCAGATCGGGTCCGTATCCTCTTCCCCGCGGCCCTGCGCCTGGACCTGGCGCGGCAGCTCTTCCCGGTGCCGTTGGACGGTCTCAGCCTGGAGTCCGATCTCCGGCCGTCGTCGCTCCTGCGGGAGATCGTGGACGTGGCGGCGTGTCACGGACGGGTGATCGTCCAGGCTACGGAGGTGCCGCGCCTGCGGGGGCTGCGCAACGCCCACCTTCTCTGCGAGTTCCCCTTCCAGCGCCGGCTGGGGCCGGGATCGAGGCTGCGCCTGACCCTGTTCCGTTCGGTGGTGGCCAACTCCGCCTTCACGGCCCGCTGGATCGAGCGGCGCTGGGGCCGGCCGGCGCGGGTTCTTCACCCGCCGGTCTTCCCGATCCCGCCGCGCGAAAAGCGACCCTGGATCGTGGCCGTGGGCCGGTTCACCGGTGGCGGCCGTTCCAAGCGGCAGTTGGAGATGATCGAGGTCTTCCGGACGGCTCACCTGGCCGGCTGGGAGCTGCACCTGGTGGGGACGGCGCAGGACCCGGAGTACGTCCGCCGCGCCACGGAGGCGGCCCGCGGCTTGCCGGTGGTCTTCCACCTGGACGCCTCGCGCGCGGAGTTGGAGGAGGTCTGCGGCGCAGCTTCCCTTTTCTGGCACTTCACGGGCGTGGGGGAGGATGCGGAGGCGGCTCCGGAGCGGATGGAGCACTTCGGTATCGCCACGGCCGAGGCCATGAGCGCCGGTGCCGTGCCGGTGGTGGTGGCGCGCGGCGGTCAGCCGGAGATCGTGGGGGACGCGGGCGCCCTCTGGGAAACCCTCGAGCAGTGCGCCGAGGCGACGCGGCGGCTCTGCGAGGACGGCGCGCTCCGCGCCCGGCTCTGCGAGGCGGCCCGGCAGCGCGCCGAGGGCTTCGCCTTCCCCCGCTTTGCCGAGCGCGCCCGGGAGCTGTTCGCGGCATGAAGGTGCTGTTCGTCTCCGGGCATTGTCTAGACGGCACGGCAGAGGGCCTGGCTTCCGCCCGATTGGCTGGCGCGCTGGCACGGCACGGGCACGAAGTGACGCTCCTCACCAGGAAGCAGAGCCGGCTGCCCATAGGGGTTGAAGGTCATCTCCTGGAGCCCGAGCCGTTCCACCGCTTCAACCTGGACCGCTGGGGACGGCTTGGCGCCCTGCCGCATCTGCTGCGTGGCTGCACGGCCGAGGAGAAGGGCTGGGTCCGGGCGGTAGCGCGGAAGGCCGCGGAGCTGGGGCCGTTCGACGTGCTCCACAGCCGGCTCAACCCGGCGGCGAGCCATCTTGCTGCGCTGGCGGTCCTGAAGAAGATCGAGCTTCCCTGGTGCGCCTACTTCAGCGATCCCTGGCCGCACCACCTCTACCCGGAGCCCTACCGCTTTACCGTGGGGCCGCTGTCGCGCCGCCGTCTGGAGCTGTCCTTGGACACCATGCTGCGCCGCGCGGACAGCCTGGTCTTCCCCTCGAACCGGCTGCGCGACTGGCTGCTCTCCGGGCGACGAGAGCGCTTCCGCTCGAAGTCCTTCGTCGCTCCTCACCTGGGCGAAGAGGGGGCGTCCTCGCCCGCCTCCAACGGCCACCTCCATATCCGGCACGCCGGCTTCCTGATGAAGGAACGGCGCATCGAGCCGCTGCTCGCCGCCCTGGAGCGGCTCCGGCCCGAGGTGAAGAGGGATCTCCGGATCGAGCTCGCTGGCCGCTACGCCGTTCAGCCGGAGGTGCCCGCGCCTCTCTCCGGTATCGTCTCCTTCGAACCCTCCATGCCGCCCGAAGCGGTCCGAGCCTGGATGGCGGGCGCGGACGTGGCTCTCCTGGTCGAAGCCTCTCTCGCCGAGGGAATCTTCTTTCCCTCCAAGCTGTCCGATTACCTGGCAGGCGGCCGGGCGATCCTGGCCCTGAGCCCCCGCCGCGGCGTGACCGCAGACCTCCTGGCCGGCGGCGGCGGGGTGCTGGTGGAGCCGGAGGACGAGGCCGGAATCGCGGCGGCCCTGGAGCGGCTGCACGGCCTCTGGCGAGAGGGGCGGCTGGCCGAGCTGGCTCCCCGGCCGGAGCAGGCGGCGGCCGTGGCGGAGGACACGGTCGTTCCCGTCTACGAGAGGGCCTTCCAGGAGGCACGCCGGTGAAAGTCGTGATGGTCGTGCCCGATGGCGTGGGCATCCGCAACTTTCTCTACACCCGCTTCCTGGACCTCCTGTCCGCGCAGGCAGAGGTGGTCGCCTGGCATGTCCTGCCGGAGCATGTGCTCGCGACCCAGGAGGGTCGGCCGGTCCGCTTCGAGCCGCTTCCCTACGTGCGCGAAGGGCTGACCGCGCGGATGCTGCGCCAGGCGAAGATCTACTCCCAGCTCTACTGGCGCTACGAGGAGGATGCGGCCGAGGTGATGCTCCGCTTCCGGCGGCCCTCCGGCGGTTCACTCTCGTGGTCAGTCGGCCACGCTGCCCGCTTTATCGGCCGGTCCCTGCCCACGCCCGAGGGCGCGGCCTGGCTAGACCGTGCCCATGCCGCGGCGGCTTCGGGCAATGGCGGCCTCTCTCCGTTCGAAATCTTTCTGAAGCGGGAGCGGCCGGACGTGGTCTTCTGCACCCACCAGAGGGCAAGCCGGGCAGTGCCGGCCCTGCTGGCGGCGCGGCGGGTGGGCATTCCCACGGCGACGTTCATCTACTCCTGGGACAACCTGCCCAAGGGCCGCATGGCGGTGCACGCGGATCATTTCCTGGTTTGGAGCGAGGCCATGAAAGCGGAGCTTTCAGGCTATTACCCTGAGATGGATCCTGCGCGGGTGCACGTGGTGGGGACGCCGCAGTTCGAGCCGCACCTGGATCCGTTGCTCATCCGGGACGATTTCCTTGCCGGGCTCGGGCTCGATCCCTCGCGGCCGGTGGTCTGCTTCTCCGGCGACGACCTGGCCACCTCGCCGCACGATCCCGTCTATCTGGCGGACTTGGCGCGGTCCTTCTCCGGGCAGATCCTCTTCCGCCGGGCGCCGACCGACATGAGTGGACGGTACGCCTCGGTGCTGGCCGAGTTCCCTCGGATCGCCGTCTGTGAGCCGGCCTGGCAGGCAGGGGAGGGGGATTGGACTCAGGTGGCGCCGATGCCGGAAGACCTGTCGCTCCTCGCCAACGTGGCGGCGCACTGCGACGCGGTGGTGAACCTGGCCTCGACCATGGCCCTGGACTTCGCCATCCATGGCAAGCCAGCCGTCTTCGTAGCCTATGATCCTGCTGGCTCCGCGCCCTCCGCGGAAGACGTCTACCGCCTGCCTCACCTACGCTGTGTCCATGAGTTGCAGCCGGTCCACTGGGCACGGAGCCCTGAAGAGCTCGGAGAAGCCGTCCGCCACGCCCTCGCCCAGCCGGAAGAGAAAGCCGCCGCCCGCGAGGCTTGGTTGAGAAGGATCGTCGAGCTGCCCCTGGACAAGGCGAGCGAGCGCTGCGCCGCGGCGCTCCTGGAGCTGGCGTCATGATTGTCCTTGAAAAGGCCCGCCGCCGCCTCTTTCGGAGCCGCGCTTTCCAACGGCTCGGGCTCTCCGCGCCGCCCCTTCAGAGGCCTCTTTTCCTGGTGGGAACCGTGCGCAGCGGCACCACCTACTTCGCCCACTGCGTGGCGGACCATCCCCAGGTGATCAACGCCGGCTTCGAGCTGTCCAGGGAGTGGCACGAGCTGGCGGGAGTGGAGATCGCCACGCCGGGCCTGCCCTGCGCGCACTGCCCGCCCGCCGGTCCCGAGGCCGTGGTCGGCCGCGAGGAGCAGGTCCGCGCCGGCTTTGCCCGGCTGCACATGGTGAAGGGTGGGTGGAGCGGCACACGCCTGTTCAACAAGAGCCCCCACCTCTGGAACAAGCTCCCCCTGGTGCGCGCCCTCTTCCCGGACGCGGTCCTCCTGGTTACCAGCCGCGACCTGCGGAGCACGGTGGCGAGCGCCAAGAGGCTGTGGGAGAAGATGGAGAAGGATTGGAGCGTGAAGCACTACCTGCCCGAGGACCCGGAGGCCTGCTGGAGTCTCGAAGGTCCCGATTCTTCCCGGCTCTTCCCGGGTGGCGACGCAGCCGTGCTCGCCGAGTACTGGCTGCGGGTCTACGAGACGATCGAGCGCGAGGCCGGCGGCTTTCAGGCGGCGCTCTCGGTGCGCCACCAGGCGTTCGTGGACGATCCGCACGGCGTGCTCCGTGGGGTGGAGCGGGCGGCGGGGCTGCGGCGGGCCATTTATCCCGGGCTCGCCGAGGTGGTGAAGGACCGCAATCAGCGCTGGCGATCCATCCTGGACGAGCGGGAGCAGGAGTCGCTGGAGGCCTTCGTGGACGTCCACCGAGACAGGATCGGCCGGCTGCGGCTCGCCGAGACCTCGATCTGACCATGGCGCGCCGTCCCGATCCCAACGCTGCGATTACGCGGCTTTTCCGCAATCCGCCCCAACTGCGGGCGATCGCGCGGCAACTCGCGGAACGGCGCCGGCTGCGGCTCCTTGTGCACGCCATGGCCGACGGCGCTGAGACGGTCAGCCTGCTCATCGCGCTCGATCCCGCCCGCCGCCCGCTCGACCTTCGCATCGAGGGGCGGGACCTCTGCGCCGCCTATGTTGCGGACGCGAAGCGGTTCTCCTACTCGCGGCAGCACGCCCCGCGCAACGTGGACCTGGGAGACTTCGGCGCCTATCTTCGCCGCACCTTGCTGGGGGGGTGGAGCGTCCGCAAACGATGGCGGGAGCTCTTCCACTACGCGGAGGGAGACGTTCTGCAACGGCCCCCGGATCTCGCGCAGGAGGCGTACGAACTCGTGGCCTGCCAGAACCTGCTGATCAACCTGCCGGAGGAGGCGGTGCCCGCAGCGTTTGCCAACCTGGTCTCCGAACTCGCACCGGGTGGCATCCTGGCCGCCGGCGGGGGACCGCTCGGCACGATCCACCGGCTGGCCTGGGAGCACGGCCTGGAGCCGGTGCTCGACGATCTCGAGGCCATCCATGAGGCCTGGGAGGTCCAGCGCGCTTTCTGGGACAAGCCAAAGCGCCCCTACTGGGCCCTGGAGCCGTTCGACGCCGGGCATCCCGAGCGCTACTGCACGCTGTTCCGGAAGGCTGGGCGGCCTTGAACGTCCATGTGCTCCTCCCTGGGCTCACGGCTCCGAGCTGGCGCTTCGGCGGACGTCTCATCGCCGAGACCTTCGCCGACCTTATGAGCCGCCACGCCCAGGCCCAGGTGGTCACCTACAGGGACCGTGAGGAGGGGATTCCGTTCCTGGACGATGTCCTGCCGGCCGCGGGTCCGGACGACCTGTTCGTGGTCACCTGGGGACCCCACGTCCAAGGTCTTCTGGAGCGCCTGGCCGGCCGCCGGGCGATCTATTACGCCCAGAGCACGGGCTGGGACCTCACCCTACCCGAAGGGGTGCCGGTCCTCTGCCTGAGCCGTCACATTCTGGCCTTCTGGATGCTCCGCGCGCCGCACAACCCGCTTTTCCTACTCGGGCCGGTGCTTGGAGCCGGGTGCGCGGACCTGGGACTGGAGCGCGACATCGACGTCCTGTTCCTGGAGCGCAAGTCCACGGCCTATCTGCAGGAGATCCTCGTCCCCGCGCTCCAGTCGCGCTGCAATGTGCACGTCGTCCGGGAGTTCCTGCCGCGGGGCGAGCTGATCCGTCTGTACAACCGATCGAAGGTCTATCTTTATTCGTCGGCGCCCACGGCGTCGGGCTGGGTCGAGGGGTTCGGCTTCCAACCGCTGGAAGCCATGGTCTGCGGTTGCACGGTGTTCAGCAACCTGCACGGTGGTCTGGCCGACTACCTGGACCCCGAGGTCAACGCCTTCAAGGTCGAGACCCACTCGCTGGCGTATGACCTGGAGAGGATCGAGGCGGCCGTGCGGGACAGCTTCCGGCCCGAGGGCGTACCGGAGCTGATCCGGACCTATTCGGAGGAGGCGTTCCACGAGCGGATCGGCCGCTTCCTGCCGGTCCTGGAAGCGTTCTTCGCCGAGGCCGGATCGGCTCCCCCGGACATCGATCGGCTGACCGCGGCTGCCGTGCCGCCATCGGCCCGGTCCTGGCTGCGCCGCGCCCTGGAACTGCGGAAAAGATGAACATCGCCGTCTTCGGCTGGTACCACCACCGCAACGCGGGGGACGACCGCATCCAGCAGTGTCTCACCCGCTGGCTGGATGGCCATACCCTCGCCTTCCTCCCCGCCGGCCGCCGGCCGCCGGTTCACCTGCTGCGCACCTATGACGCGGCCATCCTGGGCGGCGGCGGCCTGATCCGCAACGAGGGCGGGATGTTCCGGGACATGGCCCGCTGGGTGCGCCAAGCCGGCATCCCGGTCGCGCTGGCGGGCGTGAGCGTGGAGGGGATCACCCCCGGCTTGCGCCGGGAGCTGCGCGAGCTCTTCGACGTCTGCTGCTTCGCGTGGTTCCGCGATCACGGCTCTCTGGATGCGGTCGGAGACCACCCGCGGGCCTTCGTGGCTCCGGACGCGACATGGCTCTACCCGTTCGAGCCGGCCGCGGAGGAGGGTAGGGGCCTCGCCGTGAGCGTGGCTCCAGGAACCCTCCAGCCGCGCGCGGCCTGGCGGGACGCCCTGGCCGTGTTTAAAGAGCCGCTCCACCCCTGGCCGCTCTACTTTGAGAATGGCGGCGACGGGCGGGCCCTCCGCGAGTTGATCCCGGACGCCGATCTGCCCGTCGAATTCGACTTGGACCCGGCCCGCCGGGCCGCCGCTGTCCTCGCCGGCCGCTTCCACGCGCTGCTCTTCGCGCTCCAGCTCGGCCGGCCTGCGCTGGCGGCGTCGGACGCGCCCAAGGTCCGCCGCTTCCTGGACGACAACGGCCTCCAGAGCTGGAGCATGGCCGAGCCCGGCTCCCTGCGTTGGCCAGGGACGCGGGACGAGGCGCTCCGCCTCCGCTCCCGGCTCCATGACGAGGTGTGGGAAAAGACCACGCCCGCCCGCGAGCGGCTCCTGGACGCAGCCTCCCGGCTGCCGCCGCCGGGGCGCCGCAACCGGCTGCGCTCGCTGCTCGATCGGATCTGATGCACGTCGGCTTTCTCACCCTCGAATACCCGCCGCTCCCTACGGGGGGGATCGGCACCAGCTTGCGCACCCTCGGCCGCGCCCTGGTGGCGCAGGGGCACCGGGTTACGGTGGTGGGCTGGGGGCCGAAGCTGGAGACGGAGGACGAGGGGGTGCGGGTCCGCTTCCTGGGCGATTCCGCCCTGCCCCGGATGGGGTGGCTCCTCAACCGCTGGGCCGTGCGCCGGGAGCTGGTCCGGCTCGCCGAGAAGGAGGGGCTGGACCTGGTCGCCACCCACGACTGGTGCGGTCCCTCGGCCGGGCTCTCCCTGTCCTGTCCGGTGGCAGTCCACCTGCACGGCAGCGCCACCTACTTCGCCCATCTGCTCGCGGAGGAGGTCCGGCCTTCGATCCACCTGGCGGAGGGCGTGGCTCTGCGCGGAGCGAGCGGCCTGGTCTCGGTAAGCCGGTTCACGGCCGATATCACGCGCGGCCTCTTCGGCCTGGAGAGGCCGATCGAGGTCATTCCCAACGGAGTGGACGTGGAGCGCTTCCGCCCCGGGCGGGCCGACGAGGTCGAGCCCGGCGTCGTCCTCTACTTCGGCACGCTGGTGCGCAAGAAGGGAGTGCTCGACCTGGGGCCGATCTTTTCCGAGATCGTCCGCCACTACCCCGCGGCCCGTCTGCGCCTGGTGGGCCGGGACGCGCCCGACCGCCAGAGCGGCTGCGCTTCCACCTGGGAGATGCTCGCCGCCTCGCTCTCCCCCGCGGCCCGCGCGCGGACCGAGTACCTGGGGGTGCGGCCCCATCTGGAAGTTCACCAGCACGTGCGCCGGGCCGCCGTCTGCATCTTCCCCTCCTATGCCGAGGCGCTTCCTCTCGCATGGCTGGAAGCCATGGCCTGCGGCCGGCCCGTCGCGGCCTATGACGTGGGTTGGGCTCCTGAGCTCGTCCGCTCCGGGGAAGACGGGTTGCTCGTCCCCCTGGGGAAGACCTCGTCGCTGGCCGGGGCCGTGACGGCGGTGCTCGCCGACCCCGCGCTCGGCCGCTCGCTCGGGGAGGCCGCCCGCGCCCGGGCCGAGTCCACGTTCTCGGCGGCAACGGTCGCGCGCCGGACCGCGGAGTGGTACGGGAGGCTGATCGGATGAGGAAAGCTGGTTCCGACGCTGTGATCCCCCGTCTGATCGTCGTGGCCTACGCCGTGGCTCCCGGCCCCGGCGGACCCGAGAGCCAGGTGAACCTGGAGCTGCTCCGGGCGCTGGCCGCTCACTGGCCGTCCGGCGTGACCGTGATCTCCGGCGGTGACAAGCCGGCGATGTCCATTCCGTCCGGCTGGCGGGTGCACGCGCTGGGGGAGCACGGTCCCTCCGCGCTGGCCGGGGCAGCGGTTCGGGGATTGCGACGCGGCGCGCTTCCCGTCCGGGCCGTCGAGAAGCTTGTCCATCTGCGGACGGGGCAGGGGATCAAGATGCTCGCGTGGCAGCATGCCGCCTCCAAGGTGCTGGAACTGGAGCTCGACCGCGACCCGGACGCGATTGTCTGGTCCCGAGCCCTCCCCTTCGCCTCGATCGGGGCCGTGGCCGCGGTGAGAAGACCGTTCCGCTGGATCGTGAATGTGAACGACCCCATGCCCGCCGACGTCTGGCCGGGCCTGTACGCTTTCGATCCATGTGCAAACCGCCGTACCCGCGAGCGCTTCGCGGCGGTCATCCCCCGGATCGGCGCGCTGACGTTCCCGTCGGCCCGGCTCCGGGACTTGGAGCTGAAGGCTTTTCCGGAGCTGGCGAGGGTGCCGTCCGAGGTGCTGCCCCACATCGCTCCCGAGGCGAAGAGCGGCGGACCTTCCCCTTCGCGGAAGCTGCGCATCGCCTTCGG
>DASUNJ010000738.1:0-2498 GCA_036277235.1 Thermoanaerobaculia bacterium
GGCATGCGCCACGGTGCCCCGGCGGAGCTGTGGGTGACCGATGGCAGCGGCCCCGGGACCCTCCTGCTGCGGTCGGCGCGCGGCTTTTCCGGGCTGACGGCGGCGGGTGGAGGCGCGCTGTTCCTCGAGCGCGGCGAGGAAGGCCTGTTCGTGGGGGCGACCGACGGCACCCCGGCCGGGACGGCAGGCCGTCTCGCCGCCGCCGACCCGGCCCGCGAGAACCTCGCCGCCGCGGTGGCGGCGCTGAACGGCCGCCTCCTCTTTCCCGCTCTCGATCCTGGAGGAGGCGGCGCCCTGTGGGCGGTGCGGCCGGGAGACGCCGCCGCCGAGGAGGTCTTCCTGCCGCCGCCTCACGCGGCCCAGCCGGGGGATGCTCCCAGCCACACCTTGCTGGAGCTGGTGAGCCGCGCGGGCGGCCGGGCGTTGGCCTGGGCGGGATGCAACGGAGGCCTCTTCGCAACCGATTCCTGGCAGGTGGCTCACCTGATCGACGACGATGACATCCAGACCTGTGACTACATCACAGCCGCCGTTCCTGCCGGCGATGGAGCTCTCATCAGTTGGATCAGGGAATCCGATGCGCTGGGAGACTTGCACTCGCTCTGGGGCACCGACGGCACTCCCGCCGGCACCTTTCGCATTGCCAGCCCTTCCAGCTACCAGTGGTGGTACTTCCGGGGCCCCGTCGCCCTCACCGACCGCGCCCTCTTCATCACGAACGGGGGGGCCGAGCCTCGACTCTGGCAGAGCGACGGAAGCGCGGCCGGCACCGGAACGGAAGTCGAGCTTCCGCCAAGCACCGGTTGGGACGGGATGGCTGCCGATTCCTCGGCCGCCTGCTTCTTCACCTTCAACAGGCCGCGGCAACTCTGGTGCAGCGACGGGACCGCGGGCGGGACACGAACCGCAGGGCCGGTGCTGACGGACCCGCGGCTGCAGTGGACCATCGAGAGCGGCCTCGCATCGCTCGCGGGCCGGATCTACTTCTGCACCGCCAGCGATTCACCGAGCCTGTTCGCGCTTGACGAGCAAGGGATCACCGAGATCCAGCTCGGGGAGCCGGGAAGCATCGACCGCTGCTCCGGCGTCACCGCGGAGGCGGGACGTATCTGGTTCCAGACGCAGGTGGCAGAGCGCAGGTGGCTCTCGGTATCCGACGGTACCCCGGCCGGCACCCTTCGCCTCGCCGAGCTGCCGGGCCAGGGTTCGAACCTGACCGCCTTCGGCGGCGCGGTGTTCTTCGTCGTGGACCGCGAAGCCGATGGCGGCCGCGAGCTCTGGCGCAGCGACGGCACGGTGAGCGGCACCCGGCCGTTGCTCGAGATCGCTCCCTCTCCCTACTGGGCGGCTTCCGGCCCGGTCGTGGCCGCCGGCCGCCTCTGGTTTGCCGGGATCGATCCCGAGCACGGCGCCGAGCTGTGGAGCACCGACGGCACCCCCTCCGGGACCCGTCTGGAGACCGACCTGGCGCCGGGCCCGGCCTGGTCGAGCCCGTGGTCTCTGCTGCCGGTCGGGGACAAGCTGTACTTCACCGGCGACGACACCGAGCGCAGCGGGATCTGGGTGCTCGATCTTGATCTTCCGGCATCGTGAAGGACCTTGGCGGTCTGGAGATGAACATGGTTCGAGGGCCGGTGCTGTTCTCACTGCTCGTGTGCTTTGGGGTTGCGGCGCAGACGCCGCCGGCCGCCGCCCTGCGCCAGCCGCGACTGGTGCCGGGCATCGAGGATCCCGTTCCGTGGAGCCCTCCGGCCAGCCCCGCGGCCATGGTCGGCCTGCGCGGCGAAGTGGTCTACGCCGCCGGCCGCGACCTGTGGGCGAGCGACGGTACAACGGCAGGAACCCGGCTCCTCGCCAGCTTGTGCGAGCCCTACTGCAACGAGATCGTGGCGCTGGGGCAGGGCGAGGACGTGGCCTTCTTCGCGGAGCTCACGCGGGGCTACGACTTCACCTCTTTACGGGTGGTGCGCACGGACGGCACCGCCGCCGGCACCTTCCGGGCTCCGGCAACTTTCTATGTCGGCTACTACCATTACGCCTGTACTTCGGCGGCGGTGGTGGGCGAGCGGCTCTATTTCTCCACGCTTTCCAGGGACAACAACAGCTTCTGCGAGCTGTGGAGCAGCGATGGGACGGCGGCGGGGACGGTGTCGTTCGATCCGGACATCCTGGTCGAGGGCGGTCTCGTGCCCCTCGGCGGCGAGGTCTACTTCCTCGGCTACGGCCATGGCTTCACGACGCGCGGTCTCTGGCGCGCATCGGCGGAGACGGGCCGCATCGAGCTGGTCCGGGGGTTTCACGATTCGCCCAACCTCTCGCACCTGACCGCCGTGGGTGGCCGGCTCTTCTTCTTCGGCCCACCGGCGTCGCGTGGGCTCTGGACCAGCGACGGCACGGCGAGCGGCACGCTGTCTCTGGCGCGCTTTGCCGTCTCCGCGGGCGCGCAACCTCTGCTCGCCGACCTCGGCGGCCGGGCCTGGTTCGTCGCCGATGGCGGG